>NZ_JBSIPA010000029.1:0-29440 GCF_053574605.1 Caballeronia sp. M23-90
TCTCGCCGCGCGCTCGCATGCCGCGCGGCCCGACGTGGTGCAAGGACTCGAACTCGATGTCATCGCCTCCGTGACGCTCGGCGGCTGCAGCCTTTTCGGCGGGCGCGGCTTTGTGCTTGGAACCTTGCTGGGGAGCCTGATCATCGGCACGCTGAACAACGGTCTGGTGCTGCTCGGCGTCAGTTCGTCGCTTCAGCTCGTCATCAAGGGCGCGATCATTGTGGCGGCGGTGGCTTTCACGAAAAAATAACGAGGCACGTCGATGACTCGTGATGCAGGAACCATGACAACGTTTCGCATGGTTCCGTGGTGGTGTGGTTAAAACTCAGTACACAAAATCAACGGAGACAAATCATGGATCATCGTCGTTCATCAACTTTCGTTATTGCGCTGACCGGCGTCGTGGCCGCGCTCTGCACCACATACGCGAGCGCGCAATGCGTGACCGGCTTGCCAGTGGCATCGATCGGACCGTCAACCATCGTGGGCCAGGGACCGAACGGCGAAAAGGCTGCATCGGTCGATACGGTCAAGCTCACCGCCGCCGAAACAGACAAGATCAAGGCAGGCAAATACAAGGTCGGCATTTCCATGCAGACCATGAACCTCGACTGGGCGCAATTACAGGTGGCCGGCATCACGGACACGCTCAAAAAATACAACGTGGAAGTGATCGGCGTGGCTTCGGCGGAATATCAGGTCGACAAGCAGATTGCGGATATAGAGAACACCATTCAGCGTCATCCGGACGGCATCATCTCCATCCCCGTCGATGGCACCGCGACCGCCGCCACCTATAAAAAGGTCTCGCAGGCAGGCATCAAGCTCGTGTTCATGGACAACGTGCCAACCGGTCTCAAGCATCCCGAACAATATGCCGCCATGGTTTCCGCCGACAGCGAAGGCAACGGTCAGATCGCGGCCAAGGTGCTGGCGTCGTGCGTGGCGAAGGGCGGTACGATCGGGCTGGTGAATTTTGGCGTCGATTACTTCAGCACGACAGAGCGCACGAAAGCCGTCAATGACTGGATGAAAAAGAACCGTCCGGACATCAAGATCAAGCAGGTCGCGTTCACGGATCCGTCGAAGGTCGGACAAATCGCAGGCGACTTCCTGACCGGCAATCCGGACGTGAAAGGACTTTTTGCGGTATGGGACCAGCCGGCGCTCGACACGCTCACGTCCATGCGCGCGCAAGGTGTGACGATTCCGATGACGACCGTCGACCTGGGTCTCGAATCGGCAATCGAAATTGCGAAGGGCGGACCGCTGAAGGCAACCGGCTCGCAGCGTCCCTACGATCAGGGCGTGGCCGAAGCCATGGCGATGATGAAGGCCATTCTCGGCCAGACGCCGCCTGCATGGATCGGCGTGCAGTCGCTGCCGGTCGTTCAGTCGAATGTGCTCGAAGCCTACAAGACGGTCTTCAAAAAAGACCCGCCGGCCCCGCTTGCGGACGCATGCAAGAAGGCCGCGCCCGCCTGCGGCTGATCACTTGCTGCTTGTGTTGAGAAGGGTCCCGGCAGCGCATCCAATGTGCAATGTGCTGTCGGGCGCGGTGGTCCAACCCGCCAGCGAATGGCGCGTCTTCTTTCACGCTTGATCCACGCATGACCAAGAACGAACGACTGCGCACGCTTGCCGAGACGCTGCGCGAGCAAAGCGTATTGCGCTTGCGTGAAGCCGCAACGCTGCTCGATGTATCGGAGATGACGGTACGTCGTGACATTGCCGCAAGCCCCGGCTTGTTCACCTATCTCGGCGGTTATATTGTTCGGACCTCCGACGTACCCAACCACACAAGCTACACCATCGACGAGGAAAAGGATCATTTCGCCCAGGCGAAGGCCGAAGCTTCCGCAACGGCGGTGCGAATCGTATCGGACAACGAAACAGTTTTCATAGACTGCGGCACGACGCTGACCACGCTTGCGCGCATGATTCCGGAGGACCTGCATCTTACGGTGGTCTGTTATTCGCTCAATATCGCTGAAATCCTGCGCCGCAAATCCAACGTGCGAATGATTCTGCTAGGCGGCGTCTATGCTCCGTCGTCGGATTCGTTCGCGAGCGAGGAAAGCATCGACACACTCAAGCGCATGGGGATCAACAAGGCGTTCATGTCGGCGGGCGGGGTGGATGAAACGCGCGGCGTGACGTGCTGGAACTTCCATGAAGTTGGAATCAAACAGGCTGCAATGGCGAGCGCCGTGGAAAAGCACCTCGTGATCGATACCAGCAAGATGGGCAAGGTCAAGGCCGTGCGCTTTTCACAACTTGGCGACTTTGATTCGTTGATCACCGAACGCGGCCAGACCCGCAGACCTCTGACTGCCTGAGCAGAGCGATTCAGCATGATGTCGCGCTATTTCGCGGACATGCCTGATGGCCGTGCGCGTTTCTACTTTCGATAATCTTTGCACGATCATTAAAATAATATTTTTTTAGAGAAAATAAGTAAGGTTTCATATAACATTTTGTCGGCTTATTGCGGGCCGGCACTTCAGTTGTCGAGACCGTCCCGGTGAGCGAATGCCGACTGCAGCCAGCGGCGCCACGCCACCGTTCAAGTGTCGCGAGACCGCTCGCGCGTGCGTTGACGAACCGCCCAGGCCGCAGTTCTCTTCATAAGAACTCGACAATAAATGGACTCGCCGGAGCACGATGAAACGCCACCCCTCCCTGACTCTCGCAACAGCCCTGTCCGCCGCCACACTTCTGCTGATCTCCTGCGGCGGTGACTCGGACGACAAACAACCTGTCTCCACAACACCCACTCAGAACACGGCGTGTCTCGCCGTGGACAGCAACGGATCGAGCGTTGTCATCGGCTCGAATCTGCCGGGTGATCCCTCGCTCCCGGAAGCGGCTTCGGGTTATCGAACAGGTCTGAAGCCGGTTTATTCCAAGACCTATATGGTCACGACATCGAACGCGTATGCGAGCGCCGCGGGTTGCGGCGTGCTCACGAAAGGGGGCACCGCGGCCGACGCCGCCGTCGCCGTTCAAGCGGTACTGGGTCTGACTGTGCCCGAAGCAACGGGACTGGGTTCGGGAGGCGTGCTGCTCTATTACGACGCGTCGAAGAAAGCGGTACAAGCGTACGACGGCCGCGAGACAGCACCTGACGCTGCCACGGAAAACTACCTTCGTTATGTCGATGACAACAGCGACCATTCCGCGCCGCAACCGAGCGCACGGGCAAGCGGCCGCTCGATCGGTACGATCGGAGTGCCTCGTCTTATCGAGGCGCTGCAGCGCGATCACGGCAAGCTCGCGTGGAAAGACTTGTTCGGCGACGCGATCTCGCTTGCGTCCAACGGGTTTCCTATCGGCGGACGGCTGGCCAGCGCAATTGCATCGAATGCAAGCAGCCTCAAGCGCGACCCCGAAGCCGCGGCCTACTTTTTCAACGCGGACGGATCGCCCAAGGCTTTGGGCACGGTGCTGAAGAATCCCGCGTATGCCGCGACGCTTCAGGCGATGGCGAGCAACGGCGCAAATGCGCTGTACTCTGGCCAGATCGCACAGGACATCGTGACGAAGATCGCGGTGACTACCGGCGCCGATGGATCGAAGATCACGCCGGGCAAGACCACGCTCGCCGATCTCGCTGGTTATCAGGCAAAGGTGCGCGAGCCGATTTGCACGACGTACCGCAGCTACTGGATCTGCGGCATGCCGCCGCCGTCGTCGGGTGGCATTGCGGTTGCGTCCGCGTTGGGGATTCTCGAGAACTTCAATCTCCAGCAGCAAAAGCCGACAGCCATCGATCTTGAAGGCGGCAAGCCCACGGTTCAGGGCGTCCACCTGATTACTGAAGCCGAGCGCCTCGCGTATGCGGACCGCGACAAGTACGTGGCCGATACCGATTTCATCCCGCCACCGGGCGGAACGTGGAACACGTTGCTCAACAAGCCGTATCTGCAGAGCCGCGCTGCGTTGATCAACTTGAACAAGAGCATGGGCACCGCTGCGGCAGGCAACTTCGGCGCGGTTCCGCTTGGCGTGGATAAAACGCTGATCGAACACGGCACGAATCAGTTCACCATCGTGGACGGTAGCGGCAACGTGGTGACGGCGACCACCACGGTGGAGTCGAGCATGGGCTCGTTTCACATGACCAACGGCTTCCTGCTAAACAACCAGCTCACCGATTTCTCCGCGGGCCCGACCGATACCACCGGCGCTCTCGTCGCAAATCGTGTGCAGCCTGGCAAGCGGCCGCGCAGCTCGATGGCCCCGACGCTCGTCTTCAAGATCGCCGCCGATGGATCGAAGGGCGACTTCGTGATGGCGACGGGTTCGCCCGGCGGCGGCACGATTCCGCAATATGTGGTCAAGACGGTTGTCGGCGTGCTCGACTGGGGCCTGGACGCGCAGCAATCGGCGAATCTGGTCGACTTCGGCGCGAGCAATAGTCCGACTACGACGGTAGGCGGCGAGCATCCGAACATCAACACGTCGAACGGCGGCGCGAACGATCCGTTGCTCACCGGTTTGACCGCATTGGGTCATATCGTGTCCACGGCGGCTCAGGCAAGCGGCGTCAATACGATTCTGCGTACGGGCGTGAATCAGTCGAACGTCCTGCAAGGCGGCACCGATCCGCGCCGTGAAGGTGTTGTGCTCGGAGATACGTTCACCCCGTGACCGCTTGCGCGTGCATTCTTTTTATCTCGAATGCACGCGTTTATAGATCAGGCGGAACACCTCACGGAATCAATCCGGCGGCGCGGTAGGCCGCCACCGCCTGGTCAAATAACGCGATGTTTCCCCTGCCTCTAGCGACAAGCTGAGCGCCCTCGATCGCTGCGTATATCGCAAGCGCCTGATGCTGAATCGCCTCTTTGCTCGCCTTGGTTTTCCTGCGGGACAGCACTTCGGCAAGCCATGCGACATTGACACTGATGAAGCGATTCACTTCCGCGCGCACCTCGTCGGGCAAGTCGTCATGCTCCGCAGACATCAGTCCGACAAGGCACATCCGGTTCTCGTTCACTAATGCTGCCCGGAATATCCCCGCATAAGCGTCGATGCACGCGCGCACCGTCCCGGACGACGCGAGTATTTGCTCGAACGCGGCGACGCCGTCTTCTGTATAACGCTGCGCAAGCGCTGCGCCAAGATCGCCTTTCGTCGGAAAGTGATGATGGATGCTCGCGCTGGACACACCGACTTCCTTGCCGATTTCCCGAAAACTCAACGCGTTGTAGCCATTGCTCTGTACCATGAGACGGCCCACGCTCATTATTTTTTCCCGCGTGTCAGTGTTGGCCATGAGGAACATCCTCTATTTGTAATCAAGCTTAATTATATCTCTACCGATAGATAACTCGAGCTGACCCCTTATCTATCGATAGATTGTTGTTGACAGCGCGGTCGCGACGACCTAATCTTCGCTCCACACTTAACCTATCGATAGATAAGGAAACGATCATGAAAATTTACGACACCCCCGGCTTCCCTAATCCGGCACGCATTCGCATCGTCTTGGCCGAAAAAGGATTGGACCCGCAGATTGAGTTCGTCAAAGTGGATCTGTTTGCCGCCGAGCACAAGCAGGACGCCTTCCTCGCCATCAATCCGACGGGTACAGTTCCCGTACTCGAACTGGACGACGGCACATTCATCTCGGAAGGCGTTGCGATCACCGAGTATCTGGACAATCTGGACGGCAACCCTACGCTTACCGGAAAGACACCCAAGCAGAAAGCAGTGATTCATATGATGCAAAAGCGTGCGGATGATCAGTTGATCGATGCCATCGGCATTTACTTTCATCATGCAACGCCGGGGCTCGGCGATCGCTTGCTGGCTTATAAAAGCCCAGAGTGGGCGCACCGCAAAGAATGGGGCGAGCGCCATCTCGACAAGTTCGTGCGCGGCATGCGCTACTTCGACAGCGTGCTGAAAACACAGCCCTACATAGCGGGCAATGAATTTTCAATGGCCGATATCACCGCCTACGCGGCACTTTTACACGCCGGTTTTGCAAGCGTGGCCATTCCGGATGATTGCACCGCACTCTCGGCGTGGCAGGCGAAAATCTCGGAGCGGCCCAGCGTCAAGAATCGCAGCGGGCAAGCGTAAATTTCCGGCTTGAACTGTTCGGCGGTTTATCTCTCCGATCGATTCGCACTGGATCTATCGGAGATTTTGTTTTTCAAATTGCTGCGGTGCGAACCGGATATCCACGACTAAGCGACCTGCAGCACGTTGATCGCTCGCTTGGCAACAAACGACCCCGTGTTGCGACCGTACTCCGCCATATGGGCAGACGCGGCGTGAGCCTTGAGCGCGTCAATACTTTCCCAGCGTTCGATGACCAAGAAAGTATCGTCCCCCAGAGGGGTCTGGATTGCCCCGGCACCAGGTACATCGATCACGGCCTCATAACTGATACATCCTTCTTCTGCCAGGACAGCCGGCTGGTTCTTGCTGAACAACGCAAGAATGTCGGCGCGTTGACCGGGGTTCGCGGTGATGGTGGCAATGACGTGGATCATCCAATCTTCTCCGAATTAAATTAGGGCAAGCGCTGAATGATAATCCGGATCTCGCGCATGCATTCACCTATGCCCGGCGGCTAGTCCTTCGGTAAGCTCCGCAAGATCGCCCTGACCGGGCTTGCGTCGAGCGTGTTCAGCTTCAACGGCAGCGCGATCAACTCATAGGTGCCATTGGGAACATCATCGAGGATCAGACCTTCGAGGATCGCCATCTTGTGCGCGCGCACGCGGTGATGCGCGTCCATTGTCTTCGACTCTTGCGGATCGAGCGACGGGGTATCGACTCCTATCAGCCTCACGCCACGCTCAGCGAGCCAGTCGATCGCATCGGCCGAGATGGCGGCGAACTCGCTGTCCCATTCAGCCGTCGGCGCCTTTGCATAGGTCCGGATCAGTACACGTGGAGCGAGTTGCAACTGCGCGCTACGTACTGCCGATTCGATCTCTTCGACACTGACATGCGAACCCCGTGGCTTGATCGCAAGGACCAGACACTCTCCCAGATACACATCCAGACCGACTGCGCCAATGGCGGCGCCGTCCTGGTCATAGTGCAACGGCGCATCGGCGTGTGTGGCGGTGTGAGGCGAGAGCGTCATGCGTCCGACATTCACGGGTGAACCTGCCTCCATCTTCCAGACTCGTTCGAGCGTGACAGGTGTATCGCCGGGCCAGACAGGCGTGTTCGAATCGATGGGAGCGCTGATGTCGAAAAGTCGTTGAGGCATGAGTTTTATCCGTTTGTATTCATGCCAATGTTACGAGAAAGCCGCTGGTGATTGGTGTCAAAGCGAAGGTTGATAAGGAAGTCACGTCGAATAAAAATCGGTTTGCGCCAACAAACATACAAAATGATGCTTTTCTAATACGCGCTTCATCTTAGTGCGATTGAATGCCTTGCTCTGGTGCATAAGTACATGTGGTTTACTACAGCCGCTTTGTGTTGCTACACTTGATTCACTCGTGGCCGCTTCACTGGAGAGTTCGACATCATGTCTTACATCAGCGTCGAGATCAGGGCCTACGATGAAACACGCAAAGTGATCACCGTTGCGTTCAGCGAGAAGTGGCCCGTGGCATTGTCGTCAGCAGTGATCGCCGAGCTGACGCTCGAAGATTGCGACACCATCGGCCGTGATGGCGAACTCGAGCACTCCGGTTTGACCGAAGATGAAGCATGCGTCTTGCGCATGTTGTTCGAGGATGAAGGCACAATCGAAGATTGCCTGACCGATCCAAGGAGACTGATCGGGCTCGTGAACGAGATGGATGAATGAATTCATAAGAACGGTGAAATAGCCGTGCTTACGCTCGGCACGAGACAATCAAATGACAACATACGATGTCGTTGTTCGCGACATTCCAGCAATGACCGTAGTTTCCGTCGATCACACCGGACCCTATATCCAGATCAGCAAGGCGTTTGATTCGCTCGTCGGCTGGCTTGCAGGCCATGACCTGCTGTCGCCGGAGATCCGCATGGCGGGAATCTATTACGATAATCCGAAAGTCGTTCCGGAATCCGAACTAAGATCCAAGGCATGTGCAGTGCTGCCGCGCGAAGTCGAAGTTTCTCCGCCCGTAGGTTTGACGCAGATACGCGGCGGCCAATACGCGGTGCTGCTTCACAAGGGACCATATAGCGAGATGCATGCGGCATATGAGTGGCTGTACGGACCCTGGCTTACAGGGTCAGGACGCGAAGCCGCCGATGCCCCTTCGTTCGAAGTGTATCTGAACAGTCCGAAAGATACGACGCCCGCTGATTGGCTCACGGAGATTTGCGTGCCGCTGCTTTAGGCATCCTTGCGCAAGGCAAGTATAAGGAAATCGATAAACGCTTTTACACGCGCCGTGGTCTGCAAGTGCTGCGGAATAACCGCATAGATGTCCGCGCCGGGCGTGCGATATTCCGGCAGCACATGCACGAGCCTGCCATCGTGCAGATAGTCCGCTATATCCCACTCCGCACGCAGCAAAATGCCGTGCCCTTCCAGCGCCCATTTCACCGCGATCTCGCCATCGTTGGTTGTCAGGTTGCCACGCACGCGGACACTCTCGGTCTTCTCGGCGGCACCGTGTCCACTGATCAGGCGCCAGATACCGTAGCCATCGTCGCCCTGGCGTATGCCGATGCAATTGTGCTGGACCAGATCGTCAGGCATTTGCGGAATCGGACGGTCCGCAAAATAAGCAGGCGCCGCGCACAACAACCGGCGATTGGGCGCAACTTGTCGGGCGATGACACGCGCGTCGGGCGGCTCGCCAAAGCGCACGCATACATCGAAGGCATTTTCGCTAAGCGCCGGCGGATCAACCGATAACTGCAACTGGACATCGACCTCTGGATAGGCACGTACGAATCGCGAGATTGCCGGCGCGATATGACTTCTGCCAAAACCCAGCGTTGCATTGACACGCAGTAACCCGGTTGGCGCAGCGGAAGCGCCACCGAGCAATTGCGCAAGCTCATCCATTTCGGTCAGGATGCGGCGCGCCCGCGACACGTAAATCTCGCCTTCGGGCGTCAGGCTCATGCGCCGCGTGGTGCGGCTCACCAACGCAACGCCAGCTCGGGTTTCCATTTGCGCGAGATGTTTGCTTACCGCCGCCGTACTCAATCCTAATTCGCGGGCTGCCGCTGTCAGGCTGCCGCTGCCCGCGAGTATCGAAAAAAAGCTTAAGTCTTCTGCCTGGATTGGAGAGGTCATCGTTATTCCGCATCACTTGGCAAACCGCGAGAAGAAAAGGATTCTTAACTTCAGGTTAAGAACGATTTAAGTCTAGCAGCGTTTAGCACACGCTTTTGCGCTTTAGGATGCGTTAGACGTTTAATCCGCCAAGAGATGAATATGAAGAATTACCGTATCGCGACCATTCCCGGAGACGGAATTGGCAAGGAAGTCGTCCCGGCCGGGCAAGAAGTCCTTGAAGCGCTAGCCGCGCGTACTAACGGATTCAAATTTGAATTCGAGAACTTCGGCTGGGGCGGGGATTACTATCGGGCACATGGCGTGATGATGCCGCCCAATGGCCTCGATGCGCTTCGCGACAAGGACGCGATTCTTTTCGGTTCGGCCGGAGACCCAGACATACCCGACCACGTCACGCTGTGGGGTTTGCGTCTGAAAATTTGCCAGGGCTTCGATCAATATGCCAACGTGCGTCCAACGCGCATTCTTGCCGGTATCGATGCCCCGCTCAAACGCTGCGGGCCGAATGACCTTGACTGGGTGATCGTCAGGGAAAATTCCGAGGGCGAATATGCAGGTATTGGGGGGCGTGCGCATCAGGGTCATCCAATAGAAGTAGCCACCGACGTTTCCATCATGACGCGCGCCGGCGTTGAACGCATTCTGCGTTTCGCGTTCCGCCTGGCAGCGTCACGTCCCCGCAAACTGTTGACTGTCATTACCAAGAGCAATGCGCAGCGCCACGCCATGGTGATGTGGGACGAGATCGCGCTGCAAGTCTCGAAGGAGTTCCCCGAAGTAACCTGGGACAAGGAACTCGTCGATGCCGCGACCGCGCGCATGGTCAATCGCCCCGCCACGCTCGATACCATCGTGGCCACCAACCTTCACGCCGATATTCTCAGCGACCTCGCCGCAGCACTCGCTGGCAGTCTCGGCATTGCACCGACGGCCAATCTCGATCCGGAACGACGTTACCCGTCCATGTTCGAGCCCATCCATGGCTCCGCGTTCGACATCATGGGAATGGGCCTCGCCAATCCGATCGGCACGTTCTGGTCCGTCGTGATGATGCTCGAGCATCTCGGCGAAATGGACGCGGCCCGCACCGTGATGAATGCAATTGAACGCGTGATGGCCGACCCTGCGCTGCATACCGGTGACCTGGGTGGCAAGGCCACGACGCGCCAGGTGACCGATGCCGTCTGTGCCCTGCTTGCATCGCATGAAACGAATGCGCCGCAGACAGCTTGAGCCTGCGGGCGCGTAGGGGTTGACCCCTTGCGCGCAATGATCGCGAGCTCTGTGTAGACTTGATGAGTCAGGAAAATGACAGCGACCGCGTGCATTCAAACACCTCATGACCGTTCACGGTTTTCGAGGCAAAGTACAAGGAGACACCCAATGTGGTTTGTCGGAAAAAGCGAATTGCTTTCGCTCATAGAACGTCACTGTCTAGATGAGGTCATGCCTGCATTTAGCGAGCATCGGACCGTGCGGAAAAATACGACGATTTATCGGCCGGAAGATTCGAGCAATCACGTCTATTTGCTCAAGAGCGGCAGCGTGCGGCTCTTCAGGCTGACCGAGGACGGGCAGGAAATCACGCTGTCGTTCATCAAGGCAGGCATGTTGTTCGGAGACGGCGACGTGCTCAACGAAGCCAACTATTCGCATCATGCGCAGACGCTTGCGCCAAGCATGCTTTGCTATATCCGCAAGCCTGACTTCAAGCACCTGCTCGCACGCTATGACGTCATCAACCAATTTGTTTTGAAAAGTCATTACCGCCGGTGGCAGGAAGCGCAGCAGCTCATAGAGAACCTGTCGCTGCACGATGTCCGCAAGCGGCTCACGAATATCCTCGTGATGTTCGCCAACCAGATCGGCGTGGAATTCGACTATGCCGATGCGGGTGATTCGGTGCTCATCGACCTGTCGATTCCGCAGGACAAGCTCGCCGAGTTCATTGGCACATCGCGCGAATCGGTCAACCGGCATTTCAACGATCTCAAGGCCGACGGGCTCACCGCCATGCATGAACGCAAGATCGTGCTGACGCCGCTTTTCGTGGCGCGCTATCTGCCGCATAAGGCAACGCCCGCACAACACATTTCGCCGACGACATTTGCAGCGCCGCCGTCCCCGTTCAGTTCGCAATATGTCAAAGCGCCGCTAGCGCGCGTTTGACCGCCTCAACGCCGCTGCGCGGACTGGACAGAACCGGTACGCGCAACGCGCCGAGCGGAGGCACCAGACGCGCCATGGAGACCTGCGCGAGCACCACGACGTCGACCTCGTCGGCAAGCGCCGCGATCGTCTGCTTCAGGATTTCATCGTGGCGTGCGCCATCTCCGGCAAGCAACGCCTCGAACGCGCCCTCCGCGATCCGCTCGGTCACATCAACAGTACGGCCGAGTTCCTCCGCCTTGCGCCGAATGAGGCGTACAGTCGGGTCCAGCGTTGTCGATACGGTCGCCACCACGCCGATACGCCGGCCGATTGCGCTGGCTTCTTCGGCCATCGACTCGTCGATCTTGATTATTGGCGTTCGGATGAACCCCTTCAGCGAATCCGACGCCTCACCCACCGACGAACATGCGTTGAGAATGACGTCCGCGCCCATCGCCTGCGCGTTCGACATGTAGCTATAGATTCGGCTCGCAACTTCCGGCGTCAGATGTCCGGCCGCGCGGACGTCGTTCAGCAAGCTGTCGTCCATGATGTTGATGATGCGGGCGCCGGCGATCAGTTCGTTGAGTTGCTCCTTGATCGGCAAGACGGTGACGGGTCCAGTATGGATCACAGCTATCGTAGTCATGGCTTTTAATGGTTGGTTCGTTGGGGAATTTCATGCCGTTGCTGCCGCCATCACGCGTTCCTGGGTCGCTTCGGCGCGGTTCATTTCGCCGTTCAGTCGCCCTTCACGCACGATCAGGATCCTGTCGCTAACGGCGAGCACTTCAAGCAAATCGGACGAGATCACAATGATCCCGATGCCTTGCGAAGCGAGACGCGCGAGCAGCGCATGCACTTCCGCTTTAGCGCCTATGTCGATGCCGCGCGTGGGTTCATCGACGATCAGCACCTTCGGATTGCGTGCAACCCATTTCGCGATGACGATCTTCTGCTGATTGCCGCCACTCAGGTTGACGACCTTCTGCTCGGTACTTGGGGTCTTGATGCCAAGACTTCGTACGAATTGCTTGCAGCTCTCGTCTTCCTTTGCGCGCTGCAAGAACTGGAAAGGCGAATAACGTTTGAGATGCGTGAGGCTGAAGTTTTCGCGCACGCTCATTCCGAGAACCAGTCCTTGCGCCTTGCGGTCCTCCGTCACAAAGCCGATGCCATGTTCAATCGCATCATGGGGATTGCGGATGCTCACGCTCTTGCCGTCGACGGCGATACTTCCCGTGCACGGACGAATGCCGAAGATCATCTCCATGATTTCCGTGCGCCCTGAGCCCACCAGTCCCGCAACTCCGAGAATTTCCCCACGATGCAGCGTGAAGTTGATATCCCTGATCCGCGCCTCGGCGCCCTTTGTTGCGCGCAAGGACAAATCGCGAACCTCCAGCACGGGAACCCCGGTTGCGTGCGAACTGGCTGAACCGGGATACAGGTCGCTCAGTTCTCGATCGACCATCATGCGAACCAGCGAATTGCGCGTAACTTCCGCAATGGGCGAAGTATCGACGGTACGGCCGTCGCGTAGAACGGTCACGTGGTCGGCGAGTTCGAATATCTCCTCGAGCCTGTGCGAGATATAAACCACCGCAATGTCCCGCTCGCGCAGCCGCTTGATCAGTTGCAGCAGGGTGCGTGTCTCGTGATGACTGAGCGATGCCGTCGGCTCATCCATGATGATGACTTTCGACTGATACGCGAGCGCCTTCGCAATCTCGACCATCTGCTGCTGTCCAACGCTCAATTCGCTGACACGCGTTGACGGATCGACATCCAGCTCGATGGTCTCGAGCATCGCCCTGGCCTCGCGCTCCATGCGCGGCCGGTCGAGCAACCCCACTCGGTTGAGCGGCTCGCGCGCGAGAAAAAGATTCTCAGCCACGCTCAGGTTTTCAACGACTGACAGCTCCTGATAAATGATACCGATACCAAGCGCCCGGGCATGATTGCCATCGCGCATCTCGATCTCATTGCCTTCTATCAGGATCTTGCCGCCGGGGTCAGGGGCGTAGACGCCCGTCAGGATTTTCATGAGCGTGCTCTTGCCCGCCCCGTTCTCTCCGGCAAGCGCGAGCACTTCGCCTTGCCGGATTTGAAGGTTCACGCCATCGAGCGCCTTCACTCCGGGAAAGGTTTTGGAAATCGCGCGCATTTCCAGGAATGGCGTTGCCATGACGTTCCCTTTGCTTATTTCGTGTAACTGCCCATGTTGTCCTTCGTCACTACCGTCACGCCTGTATCGATATCTTTGGGCGCCTCGCCCTTTCCCTGGATCTGCGCGACCAGGTTATCGACAGCAAGCGAGCCCATGGTGACGGGACGCTGGACCATGATCCCTTGAATGGAACCATCCTTGAGCGCCTTGAGCGTGTCGGGGAGATCATCGAATGCCAGGACTTCGAGCTTGCCTTTCATCGCGCCGAATTCCTTGGTGTTGAGCACCTTCGACACCGCCGGGCCGCCCACCTGACTCACCCCGAAGATTCCCTTCAACTGCGGATGCGCACGCAAGGTGGTCTCGGTAACCGAAACGCCTTTTGCAAGATCGTCTTCTGTTCCCTGCGTCTCCACGATCTTGATGCCCGGATACTTCGCCAGGCCCTTCTTGATGCCCGCAATGCGCTCGTTCAGGTTCACCGCGCCGAGTTGACCAGTGATGATCGCAACCTCGCCGTTGCCGTTCAGCGCTCGGCCCATGGTCTCGGCCATCGTCGCGCCGGCCGATTCGTTGTTCGTGCCGATGTACATGGAACGTCCGCTCTTCGGCGAATCCGAGTCGAACGTCAACACCTTGATACCACTTTGCTGTGCGCGCTTCATCACGCTTTCGACTGACTTGGGTTCGTTGACGGAAATGGCGATGCCATCCACGTGCTTCGAAATCAGGTCTTCGATGATCTTGACCTGCGTGGAGCCCTGCGTGTTTTGCGGCACGACCCATTGATACTTCACGCCCAGCTTGTCGGCGGATGTCTGCGCGCCTTTATTGCAGTCATCGAAGAAGGGAACCGCCACCTTCGGCACCACGGCGACGGAGATATCCTTTGCGTCCTTGGCGTTTGCCGATGCACCCATAGAAAGCGCAACCGTCGCCACGGCCATGCTCATCACGCTGCGAAATGCTTTATCCATTTTCGTCTCCAAAGGTCTAGTTTTTAGTGGTGAAACAAAGGTTGGGAAGCGATGGTCTCAACGTCCCTTTCGGCGCACGCGCCAGATATCGATGCTGACCGCGAGCAGGATCACACAGCCGGTAATGGCCTGCTGCGCATAGGTATCGATGTTCAACAGCACCACGCCGTTCGTGATGATCCCGGCAAGCGCCGCGCCAATGATGGCGCCCTCCACGCTGCCCGCACCGCCGGAAAGACTCGCACCGCCAATGGCTGCTGCGGCGATCACGTCCAGCTCGGCGCCAAACCCCGAAGCCGGTTCCGCCGATACAAACCGCGAGAAACTGACGACGCCTGCAATGGAGGCGATGAGACCCGACAATGCATAGACGATGAACTTGACGCGGAACGTACGCACGCCGCTGAGCCGCGCCGCCATTTCATTACCGCCGGTGGCATAAACATGCCGGCCGAAGCGCGTTTGCCGCATCAGCACAGAAAAGCAGAGGGTCATGACAATCATGATGATCACGGGAAACGGTACGAATCCCACATACCCCTGCCCGATGAACGTGAAACTGTCGGGAACATCGGGCGTGACCGGTACGCCCTTCGTGATCATGTACATCAGGCCACGTCCGATGCTCAACGTCCCCAGCGTGGCAATGAATGGCGGCAATTGAATCCAGGTGATCAGCAAACCGTTGAAGCAGCCAACCGCGAGTCCCACCACGAGCCCCGCGATCACCGCGACCACAGGACCCGCGCCGTGCTGGAAAGCCAGCGCAGTCACGAGCGATGAAAGCCCCATCACCGATCCCACAGACAAATCGATCCCGCCGGTGATGATCACGAGCATCATGCCTATTGCCATGATGGCGATCAGCGAGAACGACCTGAACACGCCCATCAGGTTGTTCGTAGTAAGGAAATAAGGGGAAAAGATGCTGATCAGGATTCCGACAAGCAGCAATACGGAGAAGATGTTCAGCTCGCGGATCTTGAGCAGGCCGCGCAACGTGGCGGTAAGTCCCGACGATTGCCGGTGCGGATCTTCTTTGGACGATATTGCAGCCACCGATGTCTCCTTGTTCTGATTCTGGTTTAGAAGGATCGTAGGCGGCGCAAGGTTGGCGAGTCTGTGACGGGCGTCATACATGTGCATCGGGGTTGTCCCTGATGCGCGGCATCGTGAGACTATGAAGTTCGTCACAGACGCTGCGTGCGGGCCTCTGTACCATGCATCTCAAGGTGACGTCCCTATAAAACCAGATCAGGAGCACGAGACATGACGAAGCGAGTAATAGTGACCGGCGGCAGCGGGCTGGCCGGCAAATGGGTTGTTGAGGATCTTGTCGCACACGGCTACGAAGTGTTGAACCTCGACCGCGTGCCTATGGCAAAGCCTATTGCGCGAACGCTGATCACCGATCTGACCGACGCGGGCCAGGTGTTCAATGCGCTTGCGTCGACGACCGTGCTCAAGGAATTCGAGGACGACATCGAGCCCAAGCCTATCGATGCAATCGTCCACTTCGCTGCGATCCCGCGGATCCTGATCGTGCCCGACAACGAGGTCTTCCGCATCAACGTGATGGCGACCTACAACGTGCTCGATGCGGCGTCGAAGCTCGGCATCAAGAAAGTGATCGTGGCTTCAAGCGAGACCACGTACGGCGTAGTGTTCGCGCACAGGCATCGCAATCCGGAGTATTTCCCCCTGGACGAGGAATATCCTGTCGATCCCATGGACAGCTACGCCATGTCAAAGGTGATCAACGAAGTCACAGCAAAGGCTTTCCATGCGCGCACCGGCGCGGATATCTACTGCTTCCGGATTGGCAATGTACTGGACCCTGTCGATTATCAGAAATTCCCGACATGGCTCAAGGACCCGGGTCTGCGCAAACGCATTGCATGGAGTTATATCGATGGACGCGATCTGGCGACGGCGTGCCGGCTTGGCATCGAAAAAGACGGGCTCGGCTTTGAAGTGATGAACGTCGCGGCCGATGACGTTTCATCGGACCGGCCGACCGCCGATTTGCTGAAGGAGTTTTATCCGGGCGTGCCGGTGAAGAAGCAAATGGGAGAGTTCGAGACGCTGCTTAGCAACGACAAGTTGAAGCGCCTGCTTGGCTGGCAGCAGCAATACAAATGGCGTGAGCAAGTCGCGCTTTAAGTGCGTTGGCCGGGGATCCGCACTCAAAGCGCGATCCCCGGATTACCGGTCCTAACCTTTCCTGAATGCGCGTATTACATCGGCGAAACTGTTGTCGGCGCTCAAGCCCAGTTTCTCACCGCGTGAGACGTCCCACGCGCCAGGCCAGCTTCCCACGATCTTTTCAATCTTCGGATCCGGCTTCCAGTCGATCAACGCAGCCACCTCTTCGCCTGCCACTTCCTTCAGCGCATCGACCATTTCAGTCACGCTGACCGACAAACCAGGCAGGTTGACCACGGGCCAGAGACCCAGCGCGGCCTGATCGAGTTCGCACCCTGCGATCAACGATTCAATCGCCTGTTGCGGCGACAAGAGCCACAAACGGGTATTGCCGTTCACCGGACATACCGCGCGTTCGCCATTCAGCGGCTCGCGAATGATGCCGCTCGCAAACGATGAAGCCGCGGCGTTGGGCTTGCCTGGCCGCACGCTGATGGTAGGCAGGCGCAGGACACGCCCATCGACAAAACCACGCCGCGAGTAATCACACAGCAGCAATTCTGCGATCGCTTTCTGCGTGCCATACGATGACTGCGGATTCAGCGCGGTATCGTCGCGAACCACATCAGGCAGCACGCCGCCATATACCGCCACGGAGCTCGTGAACAACACGCGCGGCGCATGGCCGAGGGTCCGGCATACATCGAGCAGCAATCGCGACGCATCCAGATTGATGCGCATGCCAAGTTCAAAATCCGCTTCCGCTTGACCGCTGACAATCGCGGCGAGATGGAAGATCGCGTGCGTATCGGTGGTGATGCAGCGTTCCAGCACGCTTCTGTCCGCGATATCGCCCGTCTCGGCGCGTACGCGCTTATCGTCGAAATCGGGCGCGCATACCACGTCGAGCAACGTGAGGCTGGCAATCGGCTTGCCCATCAGCGTGCCGCGTTCGAGGAGGCCGCGTGCGAGCCGCTGGCCCAGAAAACCGGCGCCGCCGGTAATGAGAATGTTCATGGCTTCACTCACGCACGTTGCAGATAGGGTTTGATCCAGGCCAGGCCATCCGACGTAGCCGCTTTCGGCCGGTACTCGCAGCCGATCCAGCCGTCATAGCCCAGCGAATCGATAAGATCGAAAAGATACGGATAATTCAGTTCGCCAACGTCCGGCTCATTGCGATCCGGCACGCCCGCAATTTGAATATGCCCGATGCCCGCGTTCGCACGTTTCATGTCGCGCTTGAGCTTCACGGCAAGGTCGCCTTCGACGATCTGGCAGTGATAGCAATCGAACTGCACCTGAAGGTTAGGCGCACCGACTTCAGCGCAGATCGCCTGGGCATCGTCTTGACGGTTGAGAAAAAATCCCGGGATGTCGCGTGTATTGATCGGCTCGATGACCACCTTGATACCCGCTGAACGCGCCGCGCCTGCAGCACGTTCGAGGTTCTTCAGATAGACCGCACGATGTTCTTCGCGCGGCTGCTCGGGCGTGATCAACCCGGCCATCACGTGCAGCGTCTTGTTGCCGAGCACGGCGGTGTATTCCAGGGCTTTATCAAGCGAACGCGCGAACTCTTCTTCGCGTCCAGGCAACGACGCAATCCCGCGCTCGCCAGCCGCCCAGTCACCGGGCGGCGCATTAAACAAGGCTTGTTTCAGGCCGTTTTCGTCGAGACGCGCCTTGATATCGGCGGCCGGGAAGTCATACGGGAACAGGAATTCCACAGCCTTGAAGCCATCTTTCGCCGCGGCAGCGAAGCGATCGAGGAAGGCGTGCTCGGTGTACATCATCGTGAGATTGGCGGCAAAACGGGGCATGGCAATAAACTCCTTTTCAGTTCAGCGATTCACGAGCTTGGCCGGCACGAGCCATGTGGCAATGGCGCCGATCACCAGCATGGCCGCAAGTACATACATGCCGCTCGCGGTGCTGTGCGTGAGGTCCTTGAGATAACCGATCATGTACGGGCTTGCAAAACCGGCGAGATTACCGATCGAATTGATGACCGCGATACCGGCTGCTGCCGCCGCACCTGACATGAACGCCGTAGGCAACGACCAGAACAGCGGCGCGCAGGTCAGTACGCCGGCGGCGGCGACAGACAACGCAATGATCGATATCGCTGTATTGCCTGCAAACGATGCCGCAACCGAAAAGCCAACCGCCGCTGCAAGCGCGGGCACGATCAGATGCCAGCGGCGCTCCCGGTGTTTATCGGCGCTATGGCCCAGGATGTTCATCACGACGATTGCCACCAGGAACGGGATCGCGCTCAACAAACCGATGTTGAATGCCCCGGTCACACCGGTTGATTTGATGAACGTCGGCATCCAGAACGTGAGGCCGTATTGCCCTGTCACGAATGCGAAGTAGATCAGCGACATCCACCAGGTGCGGCGATCGGCGAAAAGCGCGCGCAGCGAATGTTTGGTGCTGTCGCTTGCGTGTTGCGGCTGCGTGCTGATTTCGTGTTCCAGCAGGCGCTTTTCCGGTTCTGTCAGCCACTTCGCGCTGCGGATGTTGTTGTCGAGATAAAGAATGGTCGCAATGCCGATCAGCAACGCCGGGACCGCTTCAATGAGAAACATCCATTGCCAGCCTTCGAAGTGCCGGCTGTCGGAGAAGGTTTGCATGATCCAGCCGGACAGCGGATTGCCGAAGATGCCCGCAACCGGAATAGCCGACATGAATACCGCGATGATCTTCGCGCGCCGGTGCGATGGAAACCAGTACGTCAGATACAGGATCACGCCCGGGTAAAAACCGGCTTCAGCGAGACCCAGGAGAAAACGCAAGATGTAGAACTGCGTGGGCGTCTTGACGAACACGAAAAGCGCGGAGAGGATGCCCCACGTAATCATGATCCGCGCAATCCAGATGCGTGCGCCGATCTTGTGCATCAATATATTACTTGGCAGTTCGAACAGAAAATAGCCAAGAAAAAACACACCCGCACCCAGTCCAAATACCGTCTCGCTAAAACCGAGATCCTGGGACATCTGCAGCTTGGCGAAGCCCACGTTCACGCGATCCAGATAAGCGACCACATAACACAGCATCAGAAACGGCACGATGCGCCAGAAGACTTTCTTGTAAGTGCTCGCGAGTTCCTTATCGTCGTAACGGGCTGCTGCGGGCGCGCGTGTACCGCCCGGCGGCACGGCTTGTTCAGGGGTCATGCTTGTCTCCAGGATTCAAGTTGGGTGATCAGACCCGCTTCGCTACCATCGCGCGTTGAAGGTCTTGCGTAAGTCATCGATGGCCGCTTCTTCGAGCGGCTCAGGAAGAGGTGCATTGGTCGAAAGCGCCAGCATCCAGAGACGCGCGGTTTCCTCGAGTTCTTCCAGCGCATAAGACGCGTGGCTGACGGATTTTTCCCACACGACAGGGCCGAGCCGTTCCAGCAGCACGGCACGCACCTTCGATGCGAGCGCCGCGACTTCTTCCGCTACAGCCGGATCGCCCGGGCGCCGGTAAGCAATCAGCGGCACGTGTCCAACTTTCATCACGTAGTAAGGCGTGAGGGGCGGCAGCACGTCCTCGTTGCGCCAGACACCGGCGAGCGTCAATGCAACGAGATGCGTTGAATGGGTATGGACCACGCCGTGTGCGTCGCTATTGTTCTCGTAGATCTTTCTGTGCAAGGCGAGCGTCTTGGAGGGCTTGCCGCCCGACACGTGATTGCCGGCATTATCGACCTTGGCGATATCCGCGGGGTCGAGCCGGCCGAGGCAGGCGTCGGTCGGTGTGATGAGCCAGCCGTCGTCAAGACGTGCGCTGATGTTGCCGGCGCTGCCGACGGTGTATCGACGCTCATACAGACTTGCGCCGGTCTCGCAGATCTCTTCGCGAATGCGGGTTTCACCGGTCGCCATCAAGCTGCTCCGTCCAAAGCCTTCAGCGCCTTCACGAAGAAATCCTTCGTGCCGAAGTTGCCGGATTTCAGTGCGAGGCCGATCGGTTCATCGCCGATGGATTGTGTCGCCGGCACGCCAGGATCGATCTGCGCGCCAATGCGCAATGACTTCACACCCAGCGCCTGGACCACGGCGCCCGATGTTTCTCCACCGGCGACCACGAACTTGCGCACGCCGGCATCGCGTAGCTTTGCTGCAATCGACGCCAGCGCCTGCTCGACCAGATGGCCCGCTTTGTCCACGCCGAGTTCCTTCTGCACGGCCTTCACTTCATCGGGCGTGGAGGTGGCGTAGATCAGCACGGGTTCGTCCGAACGCTCCGCGGCGAATGCGAGCGCTTGTTCGACGACGGATTCTCCACGCGATAATGCAAGCGGATCGATGCGAAAGCCCGGTTTGTTCTCGCGCCAATACGCAACTTGTTCATTGGTCGCCTTCGATGCACTCCCCGCCAGTACCACCGATCTTCCTTCGATCGACGGTAACTCGGATGCATGCGTGGCCTCAGCCAGCAGATTTGCTGCATGGAAGTTGTGCGGCAAACCGAGCGCGATGCCCGACCCGCCCGTGATCAATTTCAGCTGCGCACATGCTTCGCCGAGTACGTAGAGATCGGCGTCGGAAATAGCATCGGCGATGGCAAGACGCACGCCCTCGATTTTCAGCGCGGTGATCTTCTCGCGCACCGCCTGCGCGCCTTTTGCGATCACGTCATACGCGATCAACCCGACCTTCGACTTTGTCTGGCGCTGCAACACGCGCACGAGGTTCGGGTCCGACATGGGCGTAAGCGGATGATTCTGCATGCCCGACTCGTTCAACAGCACATCGCCGACAAACAAATTCCCGCGATAGATCGTGCGGCCGTTCTCGGGAAACGCGGGACATGCAATGGTGAAGTCGTCGCCGAGTGCGTCGAGCAATGCGTCCGCAACGGGGCCAATGTTGCCTTCATCGGTGGAATCGAAAGTCGAGCAGTACTTGAACAAGAACTGCTGGCAACCCTGGGCGCGAAGCCATTCGAGCGCGGCCAGCGACTGCGCAACTGCATCCGCTGCGGGAATCGTGCGCGACTTCAGCGCGACGATCAGCGCGTCGGCTTCGATCTCCGTATTCGATGCAGGGATGCCAATGGTCTGAACCGCGCGCATGCTGCTGCGCACGAGCATATTGGCGAGATCGGTTGCGCCGGTGAAGTCGTCGGCAATGCAGCCAAGCAGGGCGTTCGTCATTACTTCTCTCCTTTCGGAAGGTCGATGCCCGGAAAAATCCTGATGACCGCCGAGTCGTCCTCGCCGCCATGACCGGCTGTGGAAGCCATCATGAACATCTGATGCGCTGCAGCGGACAGCGGCAGCGGGAATTTGGACGCACGCGCGGTATCGAGTACGAGGCCGAGATCCTTCACGAAGATATCCACGGCGGACAGCGGCGTGTAATCGCCGGCGAGAATATGCGGCACGCGGTTCTCGAACATCCACGAGTTGCCGGCGCTATGCGTGATGACGTCATAGAGCGCGTCAGGGTCCACGCCTTCGCGCAGGCCAAGCGCCATGGCTTCGGCGGCCGCGGCAATATGCACGCCGGCAAGCAACTGGTTGATGATCTTGACCTTCGATCCTTTGCCGTGGGTGTCACCCAGCCTGTACACCTTGCCCGCAATTGCCGCGAGCACGTCTTCGCAGGCAGCGTACGCGGCAGCGGGGCCGGAGGTCATCATCGTCATCTCGCCTGAGGCGGCGCGTGCTGCGCCGCCCGACAGGGGCGCATCCAGCATCTGCAGACCGGCCGCTTCCACGCGTTTTCCAAGCTCGATTGCAAACGCGGGCGACACCGTTGCACATGCGAGCACCGCGCCGCCGGGTTTCATCGATACAACCGCGCCCGGTTGCGCGTTTGTGCCGAACAACACGGTCTCGGTCTGCGCTGCGTTGACTACAACGGTGACCACGACTTCGCACTGGCTGCCCAACTCAGCAGGCGTCGCGCAGGCAATCCCGCCTTCGCCTGCGAAGGCTTCGAGCACTTGAGTGCGGACATCGCATGCATGCACCTTGAAGCCTGCGCGCAGCAGCGAGCGCGCCACGCCCAGACCCATTGCACCCAAACCGATCACGCCTACGTTTCTGGACATTTCGTAATCCTTCTGATTGATGCGTCAGCAGATCCCGGCTTCCGCCAGGCGCCGAGCGGCGTTATATAGATGAGTCTGAGCGGCATTGCGCGCGGCCAGCGGATCGCGTGCGCGAATGGCGGCTGCAATGCGCGCGTGTTCCTCGCGCACTTGCCGAGAAAAATCTTCACGCAACGCTTCATTGCGGCGCGTCACCAGCGTGCCCGCTTCAAGATATTGATTGAGGAAAGCGAGCGTGGTGAGGAAGTACGGATTGCCCGTGGCGCTCGCAATGGCGCGATGGAACTCAACATCCTCAGTGACGCCGTCGTCGCCTTGCTCAACGGCGACATCGATTTGCGCCAGCTTCGCTTCGATGACGTCCATTTGTTCATCGGTCCGGCGCATGGCCGCTTCCGCCGCGACTTCGGCTTCGATAGCCCGGCGCAATGCCAGTATCTGCACCACCGCTCCCGGCTCCACGGCCTGCGCGTAATCGATGCGCAGCGGCCGGATCCCCGCCCGCTCGACAATAAACACGCCGCTACCCTGCCGCGGTTCGACCATGCCCTCGTTCTTGAGGCGGGAAATCGCTTCCCGCACGACGGTCCGGCTGACGCCGAACTCCTGCGCCAACACGGCTTCCGTCGGCAATTTGCCGGTGCTTGTGAAGCCGCCCTTTTCGATTTGCAGAAGAAGTTGTTGCGCGACGGAGTCGCTCAGCGCCCGCGCGGGAATCTTTTCGAACATGTATGCAGCATCGTTAATTTGTTGGGTGATGTGGTCATCATACAAATTTCCAACAAATTTAAGATACTGGCAATTACCCTGATCTGCCTGGCACCGCGAGGACGGGTGCCTAACGAGCGAGTATTGAGCGCGAGGTGCTTGTCCGCACCCCGCGCAACTCAGTCGGCGCGTCGCTGACCCTAATTCTGAACCGCAGCCCCGTTCGCCGAACCGTTCGATACGCCGCCATAAGCGTGATCGGCGCTGAGCTTTGCCTCCGCGGCCTGGATATCCGCCGGGTAATTTATGTCGCTGCTTGCCGGGTTATACCCCGCCTGTTCGACCCGAACCAGATCGGCCCTGACCTGTGCCCGCGTGATAGGGGCGTTGCCCGAGGTATCGGCCTGAGCAAAAGCGAAGGAAGGAATCGCGATGACAGCGGCGGCGATAGTTGCGCATATCGATGCTTTCATGATGGTTGCCTCTTGAGTGGTGGAACGTCAGTGCGGCACTGCTTTCTATGAGCGATGCCTGACTGTCATTTTGCGCACCCAACCGTGGCTCCAGGCTGACGCCAGGATTACAAGCGCGTCATGTTCGCCTCATGAGCGGTGCAAGCATCAGGCGGCGTTTAAAAAATCACGCCGCAAGCATTCGCGTCCCGCGCTCACCCAGGCTTGCCACCCTGAACACCCCGACCGCTTCACGCAGACTGTTGGCCTGATCGGCCATCGCTTGCGCCGCGGCGGTGGCCTGTTCGACGAGTGCCGCATTCTGCTGCGTGACCTCATCCATCTGGCTGACAGCAACGTTGACTTGTTCTATCCCGGTGCTCTGCTCCGACGAAGCCGCCGATATCTCGGCCATGATGTCCGTCACGTGTCTCACCGACGTCAGCAAATCGTTCATGCTGCGGCCTGCATCGGCGGCGAGACTCGATCCTGTATCCACGTGACCGAGCGATTCGCCGATCTGATCCTTCACTTGCTTTGCAGCGCTTGCGCAACGTTGCGCGAGCGTGCGCACCTCTCCTGCAACCACCGCAAAACCGCGGCCTTGTTCACCTGCACGCGCCGCTTCCACCGCAGCGTTCAGCGCGAGGATATTGGTCTGGAACGCGATGCCTTCGATCAGCGTAATGATCTCGCCCACCTTCGATGAACTCGCGGAGATCTCCTGCATCTTGCTGACCACGCTCTCGACCACATGCCCGCCGGCAGCCGCTGCATCCGACGCACTCTTGGCAAGCAGGTTGGCTTGTTTGGCGTTATCGGTATTCTGCTTGACCGTGGATGTCAGCTCTTCCATGCTCGACGCCGTCTCCTGCAACGACGCCGCCTGCTCTTCAGTGCGCTGCGACAAGTCCAGGTTGCCCTGCGCCATCTCGTTCGCGGCAACCGCGATCGAATCCGCCGATGTCTTGATGCCGCTGACAATGGCGCTCAACTGCGCGCGCATGGCTTCGAGCGATGCCATCAGGCTGCGGTCATCGTCACGACCGAGAACGACCGGCACGCTCAGGTTCCCGCCCGCGATCTCGCTTGCCACGCGCTGCGCTTCACCGGGTTCCGCGCCAAGTTGCTTCAGGATGCTTCGCGTGATGACCATCGCGGCCACCACGCCGATGATCAACGCAGCCAGCGCCGCCCCGAGCGTCACCACACGAAGGCGCGCGTAACCGGCTTGCGCACGGCTTGCGTCGTCGAACATGGTTTTCTTTTCCAGCTCGATCAGCGAGCGCAATGTCCCGCGCCATTCGATCTGCCTGGGACGCACTTCCTGGATCAGCGACTGGTTTGCCGACGCCTTGTCGTTCGACAAGATCTGCTGCGCCGTGCGCGCCATCAGCGGCATGGTGGTGGCTTCGTCGGACTTGAGCTTGGTCAGGAGCGTCTGCTCGGTGTCGCTGACATGTCCGCTGGATGCAAACGTCGCGGCGAGCGCACGCGCTGCGTCGTCATAGATGCCTTCTTCATGCCTGATCTTGTCGACGTTGGCCTTGACCTCTTTCTCGTCCTCGAACAGCAGCATGTCGCGGATCGCAATGGAACGCTGGTCCAGCGAAGAACGCATGGTCTGCGCAAGCGTCATTTCCTGAGTGCTGCGATCCACGATGTTCGTCAGCGTGTCGTTGATTCTCGACATTCCAAACAGCCCGACGAAAGCCACCACGCCGAGAAGCACCAGCAATGCACCAAAAGCCACCGAGAGGCGCGTCACAACTTTGAACTGATTCATCAACATGACCTTGTTATTTGAGTTTGAAAGGCGGGCAATACCAATGCGCATGGCAAAGCCAAAGCGAATCATTTGCAAGGCTTCCGAAATGACGATGCCTTGGCTTTCGATGCTGTAAGCCATCGCGATGACAACTGGTCGTGTCGTCTCTCTGTCATGACGCCGGTTTCGGCGCCACAGGACACAAGGGGAAATCGGCTCGCATCTTGGAAAACGCGCGCGCATCCCTCTATTTGATGGCCAGACCGTGCGGGAGAAAATTTCGGTCTAGCCCGGGCTCGAAGCAAGCGTCGCTTCGAAACTCCAAGGCTGATTAACGGCAAACGAGCGCCATTCTTTAACGCTGCGCCAGATTAAAAATTTTTCAGATCAAATGGAATAGGTGGGACATGACGGTGTTCGCCCCTACACACACCGCTTATATCCTGGAGTTTTGAAAATGAAGATCCATGCCAAACTGGTCCTCTCGCTCATCGCAAGCGCATTGGTTTCAACCGGCGCATTCGCTCAGCAAATGCAAATGAAGATGCAACCCGTGCAGGATCAGCAGGCTTCACCCGCTGCCATGATGGCGGCGCCCCCGGCTCACGGACCGATCAAGAACATCGTTCTGGTTCATGGCGCGTTTGTTGGCGGAGCCGGATGGCGGCCTGTCTATGACATCCTGACGAAAGACGGATACAACGTGAAGCTCGTGCAAGAGCCGTTGACATCGTTTGGCGAAGACGTGAGCGCAACCAAGCGCGTTCTGGATCGTGAAGACGGCCCGGTCGTGCTCGTGGGTCACAGCTATGGCGGCGCGATCATCACGGAAGCCGGCAACGATCCTCATGTGAAGGCGCTGGTCTATATCGCAGCACATGCGCTCGATGTGGGTGAAACCGAAGTCAGCAACGGCAAGAAGTATCCGAACTCGACGAAGGCCGTCGTGAAGACGCCGGACGGTTTCCTGTTCCTGAATCCGGCCGATTACCCCGCCGACTTCGCGGCCGACTTGCCGCTGAAGCAAGCTCAATTCGAAGCGAATGCGCAGATGCCGACGGCAGCATCGGTCTTCTCCGGCGAGATCCCCGACCCGGCGTGGAAGACCAAGCCGAGCTGGTACATGGTTGCCAAGTCGGACAAGATCATCAACCCGGATCTGGAGCGCATGTACGCCGCGCGTGCGCATAGTCACACTGTCGAGATCCCAGGCGCCAGCCATTCCGTTTATGAGTCGCATCCGAAAGAAGTCGCGGCGTTAATCGAACAAGCTGCGCAACACGCGCAAGATCAAAGCTGATAGTTTTGACAAACGGCACACGACGCAACGGCACTGAAGTTGCATTGCGTGCCTTTGCATTTCGATTATTCGCCAGAGAACTGCAAAACTGAATTGCCGTTTCCGGTGAATTGCCGGCGCTACATGGTATTGGGCGAAGTATGTCCCTCGGACAAACGCGATTGCCGTTGAGCAACTCGCGTTTTTCGGATAAATTAAAAACAACTCGCGTTCTCCTCGAAAGTTGTTGCCAAACATTTTCAGCGAGCCAGGGGCGGCGAGTGAGCTTGCAGCCCCGCTTCAAACACCCCGGATGATGGCGCGCATTTCGCGCCATCATCCGTTCATCGCATGGTCCCTGCGTTGCACCATTTAAAACGTGTCGTCGTCAAGCGGCACGGTGTCAGCACGCGCGTAGAATCGAACCAGCCGATATCGGCCACTCGAGGGGACGACCATGTCCGTGTACGCCAGGGACGAGGCAGCAAGGAAAGCAGTCGAAATGGTGCAGGCAGCGCTCGAAGCGGGGTTGCTTAAGGAAATCGTGGCATGCAGTTTTAACAACCCGGAGAAATCGGGAAAAGAAACGGCCATGTATCTGGGCGGGATGATCAGGGAACTGACCACGCAGATTGCCGAGCTCTAGAACCTGTGCTTCAGTTGGGCGGTTCCGGTTCTACCCGCCGCCCAGCATCAATGTAGCGATTGTTGCATCATCGTCTGTCTCGACAAAACCCACCCGGCCATACCATGCATACGCGATCCTGTTGCTTCGGAAGACATGCAGGTAAAGCGGCTTGTTCAAGCTGTACGCCAACGACGCCATGTCGTTTAGCATCTCGCGTCCGATGCCTTGCCGCTGCACCGCAGGAACGACGCACAACATCCGCAGCCAGACCAGATCCGGTTCGACCTCCCAGTGCACGAACCCGCAACGCTCGTCGCCTTGCATCACGATCCTGCACGAACCCTGGCGAAGGCTTTTCGCGAATCCCGTTCGTTGAGCGTGTTCGTCCCAGTCGGTCGCTTGGGTGACGAAGCCGACCATCGTTTCTTTGTAGGTCTCGTACAACCATTCAGAGTCTGCCGATACTGCTTGCCGCATGTCGAGGTTCATTTGTGCAAACGCCTGTTCACTGTCCTATAGAATAGTGCGTTTTGCCCGGATGCCTATGTGGTTCAAGAACCTTCAGCTTCATCGTCTCCCGGCCCCTTGGGCCGTCACTCCTGAACAGATCGAAAAATGGCTTGCTCCGCACGCGTTCGTGCCGGGCGGCGGCGTGGAAATGCAGAGCCACGGCTGGGCATCGCCGCGCGATGACGGATCACTCGTCTATGCCAAGAATCGCCAGATGCTGCTCGTCGCGCGCGCGGAAAAGAAGTTGCTGCCGGCCTCGGTGGTGACGCAGTTCGTCAAGGAACGCGCCGCTGAGCTGGAAGAGCAGCAGGGATTCAAGCCTGGCCGCAAGCAAATGCGCGAACTCAAGGAACAAGTCACCGACGAACTCCTGCCGCGCGCCTTCAGCATTCGCCGCGATACGCGCGTGTGGATCGATACCGTCAACGGCTGGCTCGTGATCGATGCAGCATCGCCCACGCTCGCTGACGACGTCCTCGGTCTGCTCGTGAAATCGATCGATCAGTTGCCGCTTGCAAGCGTGCGTGTCGCAATGGCGCCGGTCGCGGCAATGACGGACTGGCTGCTGTCGGGCGAAGGTCCCGGTGGCTTTTCACTCGATCAGGACACGGAGCTGCGTTCGAGCGGCGAAGGCAACGCGACCGTGCGTTATGTCGGCCATGCGCTCGAGATCGACGACATGCGCCGTCATATCGAAGCGGGCAAGCAATGCATGCGTCTTGCGATGACGTGGCAGGACCGGATCTCTTTCGTGCTGACGCCGTCACTGACCATCAAGCGCATCACGCCGCTCGATGTCATCAAGGAAGCAGCCGATCCCACCGCGCACGGTGACGACGAAGTCTTCGATTCCGACTTCACGCTGATGACGGGCGAACTCGCAAAGATGCTGGCGGATATCGTCGATACGCTTGGCGGCGAGCAGGACTTTTCCAAGGCTGCCGCCTGATGTCGTTCAATTCGTCGTCGACTTGACGACGACCTGCGACTTCGTATCCCGTTCAATGCGTTTCAACGCCGGCTGCATGGCGGCGAACTCGGCGGGCGAGCACACCTGCTTGCCGAAGTTCGCCTGCAGATGACGCTCGGTCTGGAGCAGGTTGGTCGCAGGATCGAATACATAGCGAGATGAATACGTGAAGAACGTATCGCTGATATTGGTGTCCGCAGGGACGTCATTCACGCGCACGGTCTTCGGCAAGCTCAGTTGCGCGACTTCGTTGAAGTTGCCGCCAATGCACACGAACGGTTGCGTGCGAACGCGTTCGGCAAGCAGGTTCTCGACTTGCGATGCGATGCCGCCCGACAAACTCGTGAGCGCCGGTAATGCCGTGGTTCCGGTTGACCATACGACGTCATCGAGCGTGCA
>NZ_JBSIPA010000002.1:0-65106 GCF_053574605.1 Caballeronia sp. M23-90
TGCGCATGGCTGCGCGAGCGGCTGCGCGAGCCGGGGCAGGGCTAACCACCATCGCTGTGTCGGAAACCGCGCTGCCTGTCTACGCCGCAGCGCTGACCAGCATCATGGTGAGCCCGCTTGCGACGGATGAAGACCTGGAAGTCCTGGTGTCTGATCGCCGCTACTCGGGCTTGCTGATCGGCCCGGGCGCAGGCGTCGGCCCGGCGACCCGAACGAATGTGTTGACGATGCTGAGGGCGCGCAGATCCACCGTGCTTGATGCCGATGCCCTGTCGAGCTTCAAGGATGATCCCAGTGCGTTGTTCAATGCCATTGAAGGCCCTTGCGTGATGACGCCGCACGAAGGCGAATTTGCCCATCTGTTCAATATCGATGGCGACAAGCTCAGCCGCGCGCGCTCGGCCGCCCGGCTTAGTGGCGCGGTTATTGTGCTCAAGGGCCGCGACACAGTGATCGTGGCCCCCGAGGGCCGCGCGATCATCAACGCCAACGCACCGCCGACATTAGCCACGGCGGGGTCGGGCGACGTGCTGGGGGGCATCGTGCTCGGACTGGTAACGCAGGGTATGGAGCCGTTCCTTGCCGCCGCGGCGGCGGTCTGGTTGCATGGCGCAGCGGCTACTGTGTTTGGCCCAGGCCTTCTGGCCGAAGACCTGCCTGACCTTTTACCAGCAGTGTTTCGCCAGTTACACCGAGGGTGAATGGGCGCCGAAGCGCCCATAACCTCATCGAAACTATATGGACGCGGGTCACCTGCGCTCGAACTCATGCAAACGGAGAAATCGATGCATGCAATGGTGCTGAACAAGGTCGGCGGTGCGCTTGAATGGACCGAACTCGCCGACCGGGAACCTGGTCCGAACCAGATTCGGGTGAAGGTGGGCGCTTGCGGTGTCTGCCGCACGGACCTTCATGTTGTAGACGGTGAGCTCGCGCATCCGCAGGTACCCATCATTCCTGGCCACGAGATTGTTGGGCGCATCGATGCTCTCGGGGCGGACGTTAAAGGCCTGCAGTTGGGTGAGCGGGTTGGTATTCCATGGCTGGGTCACACCTGTGGCGTCTGTCCGTTTTGTGCCGCGCACCGGGAGAACCTGTGCGATCAGCCGCTATTCACCGGCTACACGCGCGACGGCGGTTTCGCCACCGCGACGATTGCAGACGCTCGCTTTGCGTTTCCGCTAGGCGATTCGGGCACCGATGAGTCGCTCGCCCCCTTGCTCTGTGCGGGACTCATTGGCTGGCGCTCATTAACCATCGCGGGTGACGGCAAGCACTTGGGGCTTTACGGCTTTGGGGCGGCTGCGCACATTCTCGCCCAGGTCGCTAAATGGCAGGGCCGGTCGGTCTTTGCTTTCACCCGTCCGGGAGACCTGGCGACGCAAGCCTTCGCCCGTAGCCTTGGTGCAATCTGGGCAGGCGGCTCGGACGAAACGCCGCCACAAGCGCTCGACGCTGCCATCATCTTTGCACCCATAGGAAGCCTGGTGCCGAGCGCCCTGAAGGCCGTGCGCAAAGGCGGACGCGTGGTGTGCGCGGGCATCCATATGAGTGACATTCCTGCGTTCCCCTATAAGTTGCTTTGGGAAGAGCGGCAGTTGCTGTCGGTTGCCAACCTCACCCGTCAGGACGGGGTCGATTTCCTGCGTCTGGCGCCGCAGATCGGCATTGTCACGAAGACCACGCGCTATCGCCTGCAGGAGGCTAACCAGGCTTTAGCGGACCTACGTGCGGGCCGGTTCGAAGGTGCGGCGGTTCTCCTCCCGTGAGCAAGGGTCTCGGCCCAGGCTTTAAGCGGGTACATGTGGGAGAAATGCCAGGATTGAAGTCTGGACCGCCGGGATTTGAAAATCGGAGTGCTCGATCTTTCGGCCTGTCGATTTCTTTCAAGTCCGAAGTAGCTCCGTTAATAATCCGAAATATTTGATAGATGGGCGCTTCTCTCGCTGAGCGGCGTATTCGACCAGATCTGAGTATTTTCCGAGGCTATCGTTCACCCGCAGATGCGGGCTACTCTGTCCGCTCAAAACGAGCGATGAAAGAGGGTGCTTTACCGTTGGCTTTAACTCCACCGCCCGAAGCGATTAGCGCATCGGTCTAGACATGGGAGCGATCAATCGTGGCTACTGCACACGGTCTTCTGTCCAAACCCGCTGAAATCCAGAACGAGGCCATCGAGTCGCTCGTCTCGCGCTACGCGTGTGATCCGCACGCACTGGTGCAGATCCTCCGCGAGGCACAGGCGCAGCATACCTGGCTGCCGCGCGACATGCTGTCATACGTGGCGAGCGCGCTGGGGCTGACGCTTGCCCATGTAGAAGGCGTCGCGACGTTCTACCGCTTCTTTCACACCCAACCGGTGGGCGAGTACCGCGTACTCTTTAGCGACAACATCACCGACCGTATGCAAGGTAACGCGGCATTGATGGCCGACTTGTGCCAACGACTTGGCGTCGAGCCGGGCCGCATGCGGGCCGACGCACGCGTCAGTGTGGATTTTTGTTCTTGCACCGGTCTGTGCGATCAAGGACCGTCCTTGCTGATCAACCACCATAAAGTTGTCACTCGGCTTGACGCCGAGCGCGTAGGTGCGATCGCCGACTTGATCGAATCAAGGGTGCCCGTCGCTGCGTGGCCGGCCCATTGGTCTCTCGTGGACGACCATATCCGACGCGCTGATGTCCTCCTCGGCACTCCCTTTCCGCCCGGCGCAGCCATCGCTGCTGCGCTGGCGCGCGGAGCCCTTGACCTGGTGGACGAGATGACGATCTCGAACCTGCGTGGACGCGGTGGCGCGGGTTTTGTCACGGGCAAGAAATGGGAACTCTGCCGTGACGCGAAAGGCAGCGAGCACTACATGGTGTGTAACGCCGACGAAGGAGAACCCGGAACGTTCAAGGACCGCGTTCTGCTGACACGCCATCCCGATATGGTGTTTGAAGGGATGACGATCGGCGCACTCGCGATCGGAGCCCGGCATGGATTGATGTATTTGCGTGGTGAATACCGCTACCTGCTGGAGCCGTTGCGCGATGTCCTGCAGCGCCGCCGCGACGCTCACTTGCTGGGGACCGCGATCCAAGGGCATACGGGATTCGATTTCGACATCGATATTCACGTAGGCGCCGGCGCTTATGTATGCGGGGAGGAGTCGTCTTTGATCGAATCCCTCGAAGGCAAGCGCGGCACTCCGCGCATCCGTCCGCCGTTTCCCGCGGAGCACGGTTATCTTGATCAGCCGACCGCGGTGGACAATGTTGAAACCCTTTGCGCCGCGACGCATATCGCATTGCAAGGCGGCGCCTGGTGGGCGGTCATCGGCACGCCTAAATCAACGGGCACAAACATACATTCTGTATCGGGCGACTGCGATCGGCCGGGTATCTACGAATATCCGATGGGTACAAGCATCGATCGCATCCTGGAAGATTGCGGGGCGCACGACACTCAAGCGGTGCAGGTCGGCGGACCATCGGGAAAGTGCTTGTCGGCGATGGAGTTTGGTCGCCGCATCGGGTTCGAGGACGTACCCACGGCAGGCGCATTCATGGTGTTCAACCGGTCGCGCGACATGTTCGAAGTGGCGCGCAACTATGCGGGGTTTTTCGCCGAGGAGAGTTGCGGTTTTTGCACGCCGTGCCGTGTAGGCACGGCGCTGGTAGTCAAGAGCATGGACAAACTCGCGGCCGGTCGAGGCTCGCGTCATGACGTCGATCTGCTCAGCGGCATCGACACGCTGATGCACGGCACCACCCACTGCGGGCTGGGCGGCTCGGCCTGCAACGCCCTTCACGACACCATCGTCAAGTTCAGGCCCGCCTACGAGCGACGTCTAAAGTCGCTGCATTTCGAGCCGGCATTCGATCTCGACGCAGAGCTTGCGGACGCACGCCGCGCGACCGGGCGAGACGATGCGGCCGCGCATTTGGAGAGTACCCCATGACTACGCTCGCCAAGACCGGGAATACCAGCGATATCGGCGCCATGTTCTCGCTCGACGGCGTAGACGTGCCATTTGAGCCGGGAGAGACCATTCTGCAGGCAGCTCGGCGGGCGGGGCGTTACATCCCGCACTTATGCTGGCATCCGGATTTTAATGCGCAGGGCTCCTGCCGCGTTTGCACCGTCAAGGTCAAGGGCCGGGCCGGCTCCGCATGCACCTTGCACGTCGCAGCGGGCGAGGTAGTCGAAAGCAACACGGACGAGTTGAACGCCGAGCGCAAGATGCTCCTGCAGATGCTGTTCGTCGAAGGCAATCACTTTTGTCCCTCCTGCGAAAAGAGCGGCAACTGCCTGCTGCAGGCGACGGCCTACGAGATGAAGATGGAGGACGTGCTGTTCGAGGAGTTCTATCCACTACGCCCGATAGACGCGAGCCACGCCGACGTCATGATCGACTTCAACCGCTGCATCTTGTGCGAACTATGCGTGAGGGCGAGTCACGATGTTGACGGCAAAGACGTTTTCGCTATCGCGGGGCATGGGATCGGAACACATCTGGTAGTCAACAGCGCGAGTGGAAAGCTGGTCGATACCGATATGGCGCTTACCGACCGTGCTGCGGGCATTTGCCCGGTCGGCGCGATCCTGCCCAAGCGGCGCGGCTTCGTTATCCCGATTGGTGAGCGTCGGTACGACGCGCACACGGCGGCCGACCCGGACATGCAGGAGGCGTCATGAGCCCTGTCATGAATCCGGCCATGAAAGGCGATGTGCCCCCCCGGGCCGCCAAGTTAAAGGTCGCTACCGTTTCGCTGGCGGGCTGTTTCGGCTGCCACACGTCCTTCCTCGACATCGACGAGCGTCTGCTGGAGTTGATCCAGCACATCGAGTTTGACCGCTCGCCGCTAACCGACATCAAGGAAGTCGGCCAGTGTGACATTGGCTTGATCGAAGGCGGTGTGTGCAATTCCGAGAACGTGCTTGTACTGCGTGCGTTTCGCGCCCACTGCAAGACGCTGGTGGCGATGGGCGCTTGCGCCATCAATGGCGGCTTGCCGGCAGAGCGCAATCGTTTCGACGTGGGCATCCTGCTCAACGAGGTTTATCACGATCGCCCGGGGTTGAGCGAAGGCAGCGAGATTCCGAACGACCCCGAACTGCCGCTGTTGCTTCGGCAGGTGCGTCCGATCCATGCGATCGTGCATGTCGACTACTTCTTGCCGGGATGCCCGCCGTCGGCGGATGCCTTCTGGCGTTTCCTGAACGACCTGATGGCCGGGCGCACGCCGCAACTGGGCCACGCCTTGATGCACTACGACTGAGAGCGAGGACCCAAACGCGATGAGCTTCGATCTCGAAACCGCGGCAGACCCCAAGGGCCTGCGCCGCGTGGCTATCGACCCGGTGTCACGTGTTGAAGGGCACGGCAAGGTAACGATCCTGCTCGACGAGCAGAATCGCGTGAAACAGGTGCGTCTGCACATTGTCGAGTTCCGCGGCTTCGAGAAATTTATCGAAGGGCGTCCGTACTGGGAAGTCCCGGTGATGGTGCAGCGTTTGTGCGGTATCTGCCCGGTGTCGCATCAACTCGCGGCGGCCAAGGCGATGGATCTGGTCGTAGGCGCGCAGCCCATCACGCGAACTGCGGAGAAGATCCGCCGGCTGATGCACTACGGCCAGGTCATGCAATCGCATGCGCTGCACTTTTTTTATCTCGCGTCACCGGATCTGCTTTTCGGTTTCGACTCTGAAGCGGACCTGCGCAACATTGTGGGCGTGGCGCAGGCGCATCCGGACATCGCGAAGAAGGGCATTCTGTTGCGCAAGTTTGGCCAGGAGATTATCCGCGTTACGTCGGGCAAGCGCATTCATGGCACGGGCGCGATACCGGGCGGAATGAACAAGCACGTGAGCCAGGCAGAACGTGATGCGCTTTATCGGGACGTGGACCAGATGATCGCCTGGGCCGCCGATGCCGTGGACATCGCCAAGCAGTTGCATGCGCAAAACCCGATGCTGTACGACGGCTTTGGGAGCTTTCCCTCCAACATGATGTCACTCGTTCGAGCCGATGGCGCGATGGATCTCTACGATGGCGTGCTGCGCGTGCGCGACGCCGACGGCAAGATTATTCTCGATGGCGCGAGCGACCAGCGCTATATGGACTTGATAGAAGAGGAGAGCAGGCCCTGGACGTATATGAAGTTTCCGCACCTGCGAAGCCTCGGCCGCGACGCGGGATGGTACCGGGTCGGACCGCTCGCACGCGTTCAAAATTGCGACTTTATTCCGAGTCCACTTGCGGAAGCGCAGCGCCAGGACTTCGTCGCCTGGGGCAAAGGCGCGCCGGTGCACGCCACCCTCGCTTATCACTGGGCACGGATGATCGAGGTGCTGCACACGGTAGAGGTCATCAAGGAACTGCTCGACGACCCGGACATCCTGCAAGGCGAATTGATGGCTGGCGGTGAGCGCCGGGGAGGGGGCGTTGGCATCATCGAAGCGCCAAGGGGAACGCTCATTCACGATTACGAAGTGGGGGCGGACGACCTCGTCACACGGTGCAATCTTATCGTCTCCACGACACACAACAACCAGGCGATGAACGAGTCCGTCCGCTCAGTCGCGCGGCAGTACCTGGATGGCCGCGAGTTGACCGAAGGGCTCCTCAACCGTATTGAAGTGGCCATCCGTGCATTCGACCCTTGCCTTTCCTGCGCCACGCACGCACTGGGCCAAATGCCGCTCGATGTCGTACTGCTTGGACCCGACGGTGGGCTGGTCGATCACGTAGTGAAGTCGCCGCACGGCGAAATAGTGCGCCACGGCAAAGCGTCGATGGAGCCGTTCGCATGACTGCGCCCTTGCTGGTTTTCGGGTGGGGCAACCTGAGTCGTGGCGACGATGCACTAGGCCCGTTATTCGTGCAGCAATTGTCTGCGCTGGCCGGGTCGGCGAGTGGCCATCGCGTGGAGTTTCTCGAGGAGTATCAACTTCAAATCGAGCACGCGCTTGACCTCGTGTGTCGCGAGCGCGTGCTATTCGTCGATACCAGCCTGAACTGCGCCGCTCCGTTCGAGGTGAGCACGCTAAGTCCGGCGCGTGATGCCAGTTTCACTACGCACGCCATGTCTGCACAGTCAGTCATGCAGGTCTATTGCGACTTGTACGGCGTTGATCCGCCGCCGTGCACGCTGCTGGCGATACGAGGCATGCAATTCGAACTCGGGGAGCCGCCTGCGCCAGTTGCGCTTATAAACCTCGCGCGAGCGCTAATTTGGGGGCAGTCCTGGATGCTCGATAAAGCTGCTCCGCCCGCCATCGTGCCCGAGGCTATGGATGCATGAAGTCAGCATGGCGGCCGGCATCCTGCGCATGATCGAAGAGGCTGCCGAACGCGAACACTTCGGCCGGGTTTCATTCATGCGGCTTGAAATTGGTGCGCTGGCCGGTGTCGAACTACAGGCCCTGAGTTTCGCGCTCACGGCCATGATGCCCGGCACCTGCATGGAAGGCAGCGAGCTCGCGATAGACGTAATTCCTGGCACGGCCCGCTGTCTGCACTGCGCGGCCGGCGTGGAGATCAAAAGCCATCTTGACGCCTGTCCGTCTTGCGGCAGCTACACCTTGCAGGCCACCGGAGGCTCCGAGGTACGAATAGTCGACCTTGTGGTGTTCGACGACTGAACTTTAAAGGAGAAGGCCATGTGTGTCATCTGCGGCTGCAATGCCGAGTCGGACCCCGGGCGCACCAATGCGCGGAAAACACCCTCCGGAGCCCACCCTATTCCTGCGGTGTCGGTCGGGGGCGATCTTCACTATGGCATTGGCGCCGCGCGGGTGTCGGTGCCCGGTATCAGTCAGGCGCGCGTCATCCAGATGGAAGCCGATGTACTGGGCGAAAACAAGCGGCTGGCGAGCCATAACCGGGCTCATTTCGCGGCGCATGGCGTGAGCGCGTTCAACCTTGTCTCCAGCCCCGGTTCGGGCAAGACGACACTGCTTTGCACGAGCATCAACGCACTCAAGATCCGTCATCCCGGGTTGGGCGTGGCGGTGATCGAGGGCGACCAGCAAACCAGTATGGACGCGGACCGCATTCGCGCTACGGGCGCCCCGGCGATCCAGGTCAACACCGGCCGCGGCTGCCACCTGGATGCGCAAATGGTGGGCGATGCTTTCTCGCGCCTCGATCTGCATGCAAGGGCGCATCACGGCGACGGTGGTGAAGCGCTCTTATTTATCGAAAACGTCGGCAACCTGGTTTGTCCGGCTCTTTGGGATTTGGGAGAGGCCGCGAAGGTCGTCGTGTTGTCGGTGACCGAAGGCGAAGACAAGCCTCTCAAGTATCCGGACATGTTCGCCGCAGCCACACTGATGGTGATCAACAAGATCGACCTTCTGACTTATGTCAGTTTCGACCTGTCCAGATGTATTGGCTATGCCCGTCAAGTTAACCCGGGCATCGAAGTGCTGCTCTTGTCGGCCACGACGGGTGAAGGCATCGAACCCTGGCTGGACTGGCTGTTGCCGAAGCGCGGTGACCCGGAACATGGACCGGCGGCCAATCCATTGGGACACGGCACGGCTGCACCACGAATCGCAAAGTCACCGGCCGTGACGTCATGATCCGTTCAGCCGTCTTGCCGAAACCCGCCCCCGCGCGCGTGCTGGCCTGCGGTGCGTATCTTAAGAACACCGCCTGCCTGATAGAGGGCACGAGGGTACTGTGGTCCGACCCCCATGGAGATCTGATCGGCGCAGCCAACCGCGAGGCGCTGAACGTCTCGGTCGAGGAACTGCTTCGGGAGGCATCGGGGCCGGTGCAGGCGGTGGCACACGACCTGCATCCGGACTTTCACAGTACTCACGTTGCTCAGGCGGTGGCGGACCGTCTGGGCGTGCCTGCGATCGGTGTCCAACACCATCATGCGCACATTGCAGTGGCCCAGGCCGAGCAAGGCGTGGCCGGTCCCGTCATCGGCCTCGCACTGGATGGCGTGGGCCTGGGCGACGACGGCAGCGCATGGGGTGGCGAAGTACTTTGGGTGGACTCGGCCGCCAACCAGTGGCGTCGACTGAATCATTTGGCGCCTTTGATGTTGCCTGGCGGCGACGTGGCTGCGCGCGAACCCTGGCGCTTGGCCGCGGCCGTATTGCAGCGTCTGGGCCGTACCGACGAAATTGAAGCAAGGTTCGCTCCGTCGGTTGGCGTGTTCGCGGCACGCCTCGTGCGCAGCCTGCTGGAGCGTCAGGTCAACAGTTTTCCCACGACCAGTGCTGGCCGCTGGTTCGACGCTGCCGCGGGCGCGCTCGGGCTGTGCGTTCACCAAACTTTTGAAGCCGAAGCGGCCATCGCTCTCGAGCAACAGGCGCGAACGTGGCTGCAAGCACACCCTGAATATGTCGTGCAATGGACGTCGCTCGACCTCGCGCCTCTCGTCGCCAAATTATTTGCGATGTCCGACGAGGGCGTCGCGTCGAGCGGCGAAGGAGCAGCGCTTTTTCATCTGGGCCTGGCCGGTGGTCTGGCGCATGCGGCCACTGAAGCTGCGCGCGCACATGGCACCCGCACCGTCATTCTGGGGGGCGGCTGCTTCCTCAATCAGGTCCTTAGCGAACGTGTGAGCGCAGCACTGATCGGTGCCAGCCTGGTGGTGTTGCGACCACAAGGCGTGTGTTGCGGCGATGCAGGCCTCGCGCTGGGTCAGGCGTGGGTGGCTGGCTGCACCCTGCATGCCGATCAAGTCATGGCATCTTCAGCGGAGGTCGCATCATGTGCCTAGCGTTACCTGCTTGCGTCATTGCGCTCGAGGGACCCGACATGGCCGTCGTCGACCTTGGCGGTGTGCGCAAACGAATCTCGATTGCGCTGGTGCCCGAGGTTCAGGTCGGCGACTACGTGATTGTTCACGTGGGTTATGCCATCGGCATGCTCGATATAGAGGAAGCGGAAGCAACACTTAAACTGTTCGCGGAGCTGACCACATGAAATACATCGATGAATTTCGTGACGGCGCGCTCGCCCGTAACATCGCCACCAACATCGCGAGGGAAGTCAAAGCGACTCGGCGATACAGCTTCATGGAGTTCTGCGGCGGTCACACACACGCCCTAGCACGCTATGGCGTCGCGGATCTGCTGCCCCCAAATTTACGCATGATCCACGGCCCCGGCTGCCCTGTGTGCGTGCTTCCCATTGGCCGTGTCGACATGGGCTTACGCCTCGCGCTCGATGCCGGCGTGATCTTGTGTACCTACGGCGACGTGATGCGCGTGCCGGCGTCGGACGGCTTGTCCTTGATGCGCGCGAAGGCTCGCGGCGCCGACATCCGCATGGTGTATTCCCCGCTCGATGCGTTGAAGCTCGCCGTCGATAACCCACGGCGCGAAGTGGTATTTCTCGCCATCGGTTTCGAGACCACTACGCCGCCGACCGCGCTCGCTATCCAGCAAGCAGCGCGTGAAGGGCTGAAAAACTTCAGCGTGTTGTGCTGCCACGTGCTGACGCCGGCGGCCATTACTCACATCCTTGAATCCCCGGAAGTGGTTCAGTACGGCACGGTCGAGATCGACGGCTTTGTTGGGCCGGCCCACGTGAGCATCGTGATTGGATCGGGCCCGTACGAAGGGTTTGCAAAGACCCATCGCAAGCCGGTGGTGATCGCCGGGTTCGAGCCACTGGACGTGATGCAGGCCATCCTGATGTTGGTGCGCCAAGTCAATGACGGCCGCGCCGAGATCCAGAATGAATTTACGCGTGCGGTGAGCCGCGAGGGCAATGCTCGCGCCCAGGCGGTGACGGCGGACGTGCTCGAAGTGCGCGATACGTTCGAGTGGCGCGGACTGGGTGAGGTGCCGATGAGTGCGCTTCAAATTCGCCCGGAATATGCGCTCTTCGACGCCGAGCAGCGCTTTGATTTGAACTATCGTGCGGTGCCCGACCATAAGCAGTGCGAGTGCGGTGCAATCCTGCGCGGGGTGAAGAGGCCGATCGACTGCAAGCTCTTTGGCACCATCTGCACGCCCGACAATCCAATGGGATCGTGCATGGTGTCGAGCGAAGGCGCGTGCGCGGCGCACTACTCATACGGACGGTTCCGGGACATTCCCGTGGTGGCTGCATGAAGTTGCCGTGCCCAGCGTGATGTAGTTGCCAATGAGATCGCCCAATCCATGAATACACCAAAAAGACACTACACCCGTCCTCTGGATCTGAGGCATGGCTGCATCGACATGAACCACGGTGCGGGTGGGCGCCTGTCGGCGCAGTTGATCGAGGAAGTATTCGCGCGCGCTTTCGACAACGAATTTCTGCGGCAGGGCAATGACGGGGCTCTGTTGCCGGTACCTGTCGGACAGCAGCTCGTCATGGCGACGGACGGGCACGTGATTTCACCTCTGTTCTTTCCCGGCGGGGACATCGGCTGCCTCGCGGTGAACGGGACGCTCAATGATGTCGCGATGCTGGGAGCGACGCCGCTCTACCTCAGCGCATGCTTCATCCTCGAAGAAGGCCTGCCGTTGGCGGAGCTAAAACGCATCGTGCAATCGATGGCCAAAGCCGCACTCGATGCTAGCGTTCCCATTGTCACTGGGGACACGAAGGTAGTGGAACGCGGCAAGGGGGATGCCGTTTTCATCACTACGACAGGGATCGGCATAGTGCCCGAGGGTCGCATGATTGGCGGGGCGCAGGCGCGGCCTGGCGACGCGGTGCTGCTCTCTGGAACGATCGGTGAGCACGGCGTCGCGGTGTTGTCTCAACGCGCTTCACTCGAGTTTGAGACCACGATCAAATCCGACACGGCTGCATTGCACACGCTGGTTGCGGCGATGCTGGCGGTTGCAGCGGCTGGCGAGATTCGCGTGCTTCGCGACCCCACTCGCGGCGGCCTCGCGACGACGCTTAACGAGATCGCCGGGCAGTCCAACGTGGGAATGATGCTGCAGGAGTCTGCGATTCCTATACTGCCCCAGGTCGATGCGGCCTGCGAATTACTGGGCCTGGATCCGATGTATATCGCTAACGAAGGCAAGCTAGTGGCGATCGTCGCGCCGGAGGCTGCATCCGCGGTGTTGGCGGCGATGCATGCGCACTCTTTGGGCCACGCAGCCGCGTGTATAGGTAGCGTCACAGAAGACGCGAATCGTTTTATCCAGATGGACACACGCGTTGGTGGACGGCGCGTTGTCGACTGGCTGAGCGGCGAGCCGCTGCCGCGGATCTGCTGATTGCGCGCACATCGCTGCGCCCTGACATATTGTTCTGCTACTTCAACATAGACACTAGCGATCAATGCGCGAAAGTCGCCTTCGGCACCGTAAACGAGATTGGCGTAACGATCGATGGCTTTCAACCTTCACGCCCGGCACTCTTCTCTGTTCATCCATCCCCCAGCGAACAGTCCAAATCTCGACGCGCAACATTCTTGGATTCCTCCTCACAGCACCTGTTTTCCACCTTGCATTTTCGCTTGATTGGCCCCAGCCGATTTACATCCGACTTAGCAGGCAGTAGCGCCAACAGTCCAAAAATGAGTAGTTTCCGAGCCTGCACAGTCCAGCACGCGACGACTATCATCAAAGTCGATGGTGGTGCGATAGCGTTTCAATTTGCGTCCATCGACAACACTTCGAGACGGAACCATGTGACACGCTCTCGTTTGCTTCAACAGACCTCCAAGGAGATTCACGATGCAAGTAGGAATGATTGGACTCGGGCGTATGGGCAGTAATATGGTTCGCCGGCTTCTGCAGAAAGATCAGCAGTGTGTCGTGTACGGCTCCCACCCAGACGTAGTGAAAGAGCTTCAGGAACTGGGCGCCGTCGGCGCTGATTCTCTGGAAAATTTTGTTTCCCGGTTGACCAAGCCACGCGCGATCTGGCTGATGGTCCCCGCTGCGGTAGTCGACCAGGAACTGGCGAAACTAACCCCGTTGCTCGATTCAGGCGACGTTGTGATCGATGGCGGGAATTCTTACTATCGCGACGATATTCGGCGCAGCGCCGAGCTGAAATCCAGTGGAATTCATTACGTCGATGTCGGCACGAGCGGTGGTGTCTTTGGACTCAAGCGTGGCTACTGTCTCATGATTGGCGGCGAAACAAACGTCGTGAAACACCTCACCCCAATTTTTTCCGGACTTGCACCGGGAGCAGGCGATGTCTCTGTCACGCCCGGACGAAACAGTCACAGCAGCCCCGATCGCACCGCCGAGCAAGGCTATTTGCATTGCGGACCGCATGGCGCCGGGCATTTCGTCAAGATGGTTCACAACGGCATCGAATACGGGATCATGGCGGCCTATGCCGAGGGATTGAACATCCTGCATAACGCGAACGTTGGTAAGCGCTCGGGCGACGTCGATGCTGAAACGACACCGCTGCGAAACCCGGAGTATTACCAATACACGCTTGATTTGCCGGAAATTGCCGAAGTCTGGCGCCGAGGCAGCGTCATCGGTTCCTGGTTGCTGGACCTTACCGCTGCCGCTCTCCAGGACGATCCCGCGCTAGCGAAATATGAGGGCCGGGTTTCCGATTCGGGTGAAGGACGTTGGACGATCCTGGCCGCCATCGATGAGGCAGTGCCGGCTCCCGTGTTGTCCGCTGCGCTCTTTGAGCGGTTTAGCTCGCGTGGTGACGCAGACTTTGCTTCCAAGATATTGTCCGCCATGCGAAACGAATTCGGAGGCCATCTGGAAAGATCGGCCCCGAAAGGCGGGGTTTGAGATGGTCGCACCTCGGTCGGATGCATTTGTTTTTTTCGGCGCTACCGGCGATCTGGCATACAAACAGATCTTCCCGGCGTTACAAGCCATGATCCGACATGGCCACCTCGACATGCCGATAATTGGTGTGGGCAGATCGCAATGGGATAACGATCGTTTCATCGCGCGAGCGCGTGACAGCATCGAAAAGCATGGCACGCTGGATCGTGCGGCTTTCGCAAAACTCGCTTCCCGACTGCAATACGTTGTAGGCGATTGTCGCGACGAGCAGACATATCGGAGCTTGCGTGAGGCGTTAGGCAACGCCGAGCAGCCCTTGTACTATCTTGCCCTTCCCCCGGAGATCTTCGGGGACGTGGTAGATGGCTTGTCGAAGTCAGGCAGCGCCAAAAATGCCCGCGTGATGGTCGAGAAGCCATTTGGGAGCGATCTCGCTTCGGCACATGCCCTGAATGAGTTGCTCATGAAATCGTTCTCGCCATCGGCGGTGTTCCGCGTCGATCATTACTTGGGCAAGGAACCGGTCCAGAACCTGCAGTACTTCCGTTTTGCGAATGCACTTGTCGAACCGGTATGGAATCGTCGTTATGTGGCGAGCGTTCAGGTCACCATGGCGGAATCGTTCGGCGTACAGGGCCGCGGCGGTATGTACGAAGGCGTCGGCGCGATTCGGGATGTCGTGCAGAATCATTTGCTGCAAATTGTCTCGTTACTGGCGAGCGAGGCCCCGGTCGATGGTCATCCTGATGCGATGCGCGATGCAAAACTGCGCGTATTCGAAGCGATGCAGCCAATTTCAGCGGACGAGACAGTGCGAGGACAGTTCAGTGGATACCGCAATGAGCCGGGCGTCGCCCCTGATTCCCAGGTTGAGACGTTCGTTGCGTTGCGTCTGCGTATCGAGAACGAACGGTGGGCCGGTGTGCCGTTCTATATCCGCGCCGGCAAACAGTTGCCGGTGACCGGTACCGAGATCATGGTGAGACTTAAATCGCCGTCGCACGCAGTATTCGATACCGCAGCATCTGGCCAGTCAAACTACTTCCGCTTCCGGATCAGCCCCGATGTGTTGATCTCTGTGGGTGCGCGCGTCAAGGTCCCTGGCGAGGTCATGGCAGGCGAAACGGTCGAACTTGTCGCACATCGTCATCCCGGCGATGAAATGTCGCCATACGAACGCCTGTTTGGCGACGCGATTCAGGGCGACGCCTCACTTTTCGCACGCTACGACAGCATTGAAGCCGCTTGGCGCACCGTCGCTCCCATTCTTAAGAACACCGTTCCCATCAAGTACTACGGACCATCGAGCTGGGGGCCCGACGAAAGCGATCAGCTTATCTCGCGTGATGGCGGCTGGCATGAGCCCGTCGCAATCGATGCCGAAGAGGGCGATGCTGGGTGACGTGGCCGTTTGCGCCCCGCAACGAGACGATGCCATAGTGATACGCCCGGCAACCTGCGGGCGGATCGCAGGTTTATCTATCGGATATGGACTATGAAATCTGCCGCCTCAGCAGTATCCGCGATGCCCGCCTATGCGCCAAAACCTGCAGCGGTGTACACCTGCGCCATGCATCCCCAGGTAAGGTTGCCGAATCCGGGCACATGCCCGATCTGCGGCATGACCCTGGAGTTGGTTACGCCTGTGGTGACCGATCAGCCTTCGATCGAGCTTAGGAATATGACTCGCCGCTTCTGGATGGCGGTGGTCTTTTCGGTGCCCCTGCTATGGCTGACCATGGGACATGATATCGGGCTCCCAGATCCGAACGAAGCGATCAATCGCTTGGCGCAAGCGTTCAAACTTCCGCATCTCTTGTCCGTCTCGTGGTCGCAATGCCTGCAGGCGTTACTCGCAACGCCGGTCGTTCTATGGGCAGGTTGGCCGTTTCTCGCGCGGGGAGGGAGGTCGTTCGTGACCTGGCAACTGAACATGTTTAGCCTTGTCGCCATAGGGGTTGGAGCGGCGTATTTCTTCAGCCTCTATGTCTTGTTCTTCCCTGCCAGCGTTCCCGGGGCATTTCGGCGCGGCGCTGAACTGCCTGCATATTTTGAAGCTTCATCCGTCATAGTGGCGCTTATATTGCTCGGGCAGGTGCTCGAACTTCGGGCGCGGTCGCGAACCAGTGGCGCAATACAGGACTTGATGAAGCTGGCGCCACAAACTGCGGATAGAGTGCGCGTCGATGGTACGGAAGAAACGGTTGCGCTGGAGATGGTCGTCGTGGGTGATACGCTGCGCGTCAAACCGGGCTCAAAAATTCCGGTTGACGGCGTGGTCACAGATGGGGAATCAAGCGTCGACGAATCTATGATCACGGGGGAACCGATTCCCGTCGAAAAGGTAGCCAGCAGCAAAGTCACAGGGGCCACCGTGAATCAGACAAGGTCGTTTCTGATGACGGCGGAGAAGGTCGGGTCAGAGACCTTGCTCGCAAGGATCGTTCAATTGGTCTCGGAGGCCGGGCGCTCTCGCGCGCCAATTCAGAAGCTTGCCGACGAGGTTTCAGGATGGTTTGTCTCAGCGGTGCTTGCGATCGCCATCGTCTCATTCGGGGTGTGGGCGATCTTCGGACCCCATCCGGCGCTGGGAAACGCGCTCGTAGTGGCCATCAGCGTACTCATTATCGCGTGTCCCTGTGCACTTGGGTTAGCCACGCCTGTATCGATTATCGTGGGTGTCGGACGCGGAGCAAAACAGGGTGTCCTTATCAAGGATGCTGAGGCGCTGGAGTTGATGGAAAAGGTAGATACCCTGGTGGTCGATAAAACCGGGACACTAACGGAAGGAAGGCCACGGGTCCGAGTGGTCGCCGCGCTTGACGGATTCACCGACTCTTTCGTGCTCGCCTATTCAGGTGGCCTCGAGGGGCAGAGCGAACATCCGCTGGCGCAGGCTATCGTCAGCGAGGCGCGCGAGCGGAATGTCACTCTTCCACCTGTGTCCGCCTTCAATTCCGTGACCGGCAAAGGGATAAGCGGAACCATCGACAGCCATGTAGTCTTGCTTGGCAACGCTCGGCTGATGGAAGATGCGAAGGTTGACTACTCTGCCTCCAAGGTAGAAGTCGACCGTCTGCGTACAGAAGCACAAACGGTTATGTACCTGTCTGTCGACGGGAAGCTTGCCGGCTATCTCGGCGTGTCCGACCCGGTCAAAGCCACGACGCCCGAGGCTGTCAAGCTGCTTAGACAGTCCGGAATCAGGATAATCATGCTGACGGGCGACAATCCGGTCACGGCCAACGCTGTTGCGAAGGCACTGGCTCTGGACGGCGTGAAAGCGGGGGTGCTTCCCCAGGACAAGCATGAGTATGTGCAAGAGCTGCAGCAGCAAGGACATGTCGTCGCGATGGCTGGAGACGGCGTCAACGATGCACCAGCCCTGGCGCAAGCCAACGTCGGCATAGCAATGGGGACAGGGACGGATGTGGCGATGAATAGTGCGCGCATCGTCCTTGTCAAAGGTGACCTTAGGGGTATCGCAACCGCAAGGCAACTGAGCCTTGCCACCATGAAGAACATCCGGCAAAACCTGTTCTTCGCCTTCGCTTACAACTTGATCGGGATACCGATCGCGGCGGGCGTTCTTTATCCATGGCTAGGTATCCTGCTAAGCCCTGTCATCGCAAGTGCCGCCATGGCATTCAGTTCTGTGTCGGTAATTGGAAATGCCCTGCGCCTCAAGGCTGTCAGGTTCCGGGGCGCGCCAACCTGACTCGATATCGACGCATCGGGATACCTAGCGAGTGTGCAGCGACATCCAACACCCTTGAATTCAAAAAATGAGGGCTGGCAACTTTTGCGAGCAGCGCCAGCCAGCGGGCGAGACCAATGTGACGCCTACACCGGTGCATTGATGTCGGCGACCCTGACCAGCTTCTTGTTCACGAACTCCTGAATGCCCATCTCGGACAGTTCGTGGCCGTAACCTGAGTTTTTGACGCCACCGAAGGGCAGCTCCGGCGTCGTCCAGGTCGGTTGGTTGACAAACATCATGCCGGTGTCGATACGGCTCGCCACGCGTTTGCCCCGTGCAATATCCCTCGTGAAGATCGAACCACCAAGACCGAAGTCCGAGTCGTTAGCGAGCGCCACAGCTTCGTCTTCGTTTTTCACGGTGAAAAACAGGGCAACTGGTCCGAAGAATTCATCACGGAACGCGGGATTGTCCGGCCGGATATGGGTGAGAATCGTGGGCTGCATGAATGCGCCCGGACGATCAACGCGCCCGCCACCCGTGACGAGCTTCGCGCCGTGAGCAACCGCTTGTTCTACCTGAGCGAGGAGCTTGACGAGAGCCGATTCGGTCGATAGCGGACCCAGGGTCGTCAGGGGATCCATTGGATCGCCTGGCCTGAGCGCCTCAAGTGCCGTTTGAAACCTGTGCAGAAAGTGGCCCGCTACTTCCTCGACAACGATAAAGCGCTTTGCAGCTACGCAGCATTGGCCCATGTTGTTCATCTTGCCCCACACAGCCCATTCGACCGTCCTTTCCAGGTCTGCATCTTCGAGCACGACGAAGGCGTCGCTGCCGCCAAGTTCCATTGTCGACTTCTTAAGGTTCATTCCAGCCCTAGCGGCCACCACTCTTCCGGCGTCCACACTCCCGGTCAGCGCTACGCCCTTGATCCGCGGATCGTCGATCACCTGATTCACCTGGGCATAGGAAATAAGAAGGTTGGTGTAGGCGCCTGCCGGTGCACCTGCGTCAAGCCATAGTTGCTCGAAAGCGATGGCACACTGCGGCACGCAGCCAGCGTGTTTTACCATCACGACATTACCGGCCATCAGATTCGGTGCGGCAAAGCGTGCGAGCTGGTAGTACGGAAAATTCCACGGTTGTACGCCGAAGAGCACGCCCAATGGGCTACTTTCGACTTGCGCTTCCCCTGTAAGCGGTTGCAGGACGCGAGGCGCAAGGAACGACTCAGCATTCCTAGCGTAGTAGTCGAGGATGTCTGCACTCAGCTCCACCTCACCCCGAGCCTGCGCGACTAGCTTACCCATCTCGAGGGTTATCGGCCGGGCAAACTCATAGACGCGTGCGCGCATTAGCGCCGCGGCTCTTGCAACAATTGCAGCTCGTTCGTAGAAACTCGTGTGTCGCCAGGTTTCAAAGCAAGCTTGTGCATGCTCGATTGCCATCTCAAGCCGCTCATCGTCAAATTCTTCGAAGGTTTTCAGAATCGCGCCGTCGTACGGGTTCACGCTTTGATAGGACATTACCGGCTCTCATTGGTAAGGGTTGGCTAGCGAGGTGAAAGCACGTACCGCTCGACTTCGAAAACAGATTCCGACGCACCTTTCATCCGTATGGTCAAATATTTCTTGACCATACGGAAACTGATCGGATAGAAATCGATGTGTGGTCGAACCATAGGGCCGAACTTCCTGCTTCGCAGTGTGGGGAAGATATTCGTCTCTAAGCAGGCAGTTCGCGAGGGCGATGGCGGGCGCCGAAATTTGCGACGTATCGGTCTCGCGCGCAATCCTGGGCATTGCATCTCCATGGGAGATGCGCATGCATCCCCGCTGCTTAGATGAGCAAGCATGGGGCCGGCCGATCATCTGCGATAGACTCGGAAACTACTCAGGGCATCCGGGAAAAGGGGGCGCACCGGGGCTCATGCCCGGCGGCGTATTTCAGACAGCCTTTCGGTCCATCGTATCGGGCAGAGCGGATGAACGTGCCTCCAGCCGTGTGTCCCTGCGCCGACGGGCCATTTCACTCGCTCTCATCGTGTCTTGAGCCGGCTCACTCGACGAAAGACGTGCGAATTCGTGATCCACCATGCTGGCCAGGTCGCCTTCGCTCACTTCCACTCCGGGCCGAAGCGAAAGCAATGACTCGAGAAATGTTTGCGTTGCCATGGGAGACTCCTTTGCTGGCTAGGGCCAACTTGAAACGACGTTAATGAAATGCAGCTTTTATCACCAGGCGATAGTTCACGATCCTTGCGGAGGCGGGAATCGAATGGCCGGCGCAAGGATCGTCCACAGTTAATCGGCGCCATGAGACGAGAGACGGGCTTCGGTGCTGGCTTCGGGCCGCCATAGGCTTGGGTCGGTAGTCGCTCGACGTGACTTAGCGCCAAGTTGAGAGGCAACCGCCATAAAAGCACTTAGTTTGCCAGCGAGTTCTATAGTCGAAAGAACAGCAAGGGCACGGGAGTTCGCGTATTCCGATGACACTGCAATAGCGATCACGGCTACGCTAACCAAACACAGAAATGCGAAGGCATATCTCGCTAGGGTAATTCCCTTACAGGAAAGAACGGCGATCGCAACAATCAAGAGCTTCGAAGTCAATATCGCGGAGGACTGTTCAACGCTCATCCCACGATCCATTTCCCATGGAAGTTCGACTAAAGACCACAGCACGACAAAGCAGGTTGAAATTATGGCCCACCTATCCACGCCAGCCGATAGGTATCGAGCAGTTCTACCGCTCGATACCATTGAGGGTAGACCGGATTTCGACAACAGGCGCCCGTTGGTATTCGGATTCATATGGATCGGTTGTACATGAGTCTTGCCTCAAATAAGGGCTTTGCCAAGCCCGGCACCTAAGTCGTGAACGACTTAAGCTTTTGCTGGGCTCGTCGGTGGATGATGCCGCGAAGCGACCAGTAACCCTCGAATCGAAGATGCGATTACGCCAAAAAGATAAGGCCTAAAGATTCACCACAGGATAACTTTCGAAGTAGAAAAACGAAAGACTCGGAATCTACTCAGATCAACTTAACCCCCGTAACAAGCTCCTTAGTCTGCCAGGTCTCATTAGTCGAATGAATTAACCGTGAGTGGTCTTGATCTGGCGCAAACCATTCGCGGTTGTAGCGGATATTGTTAGCTAACAGGAGCGTTACCGGAAGGTAAGCGACCATGGGTGGCAATCCCAAAGACGAACATCGGGAGTGGACTATGAACAGGCTTTATGGATACGTCAACGTTTCTAAAGATCACGCGGCCGAATCGATGGCGGCTACCCCTGCTTACATCGTTGCCCGCAAACGGGCGCTCCGCGGTGGTCCGGTTTCACTAAGCGCGGACACATTCGATCAGTATGTTGGGGCGTCCAATCTGCCAGTGGTAATTGATTTCTGGGCTCGATGGTGCAGCCTCTCAAAGGCGATGGCACCTCACTTTGCCACTGGCGCACGCAAGCTCGCTGGGCGCGCGATGTTCGCAAAAGTGGAAAAGGACGAGGAGGCATCACTCGCCGCACGCTACGGAATTGAATGTGTCCCTACACTGATCGTGCTCCGCAATGGACAGGAGATAGAGCGCCATTGCGGAGCAATGACTGCGGGGCAGCTTGCTCTTTGGCTGGCACCGCATCTCTGAAAGACAACTTAGCGAGAGTATCCAGCCAGGCCCGAAAGGTTTCTGTCGCCGCGAGACCATTGCGGGTAGCCGTGACGACCGACTATTTTGGTAGAAGCGCCCGATCCTACTCTGATCACCGCTATCACGAAGAGGCGATCGCGAGGAGCGCCGGCTCAACGCGTAGTCCTCGATATGCTTCAGCACGGAAGCTATACTTTACTAACCCCGAGCGAAATTGAGATCTCTGACGCGAGATTGATCCGGCAATGGATGATAGGGATGAACCTTCAGGGTGGCTGCTCAGCGCACCGTAAGTCGTTGGTTTCGAACTAAAGCAGCATTACAGAATGCAAACCTCATTTTCTACTGAAGTTACCCCTTTCGCGCCCCACGCGGTCGCCGTAGCCACGTCTCGATCGTGGATCGAATGAACGGTGCCAGAAAGTCGGACCACACCTCCTTCGGCTCGGACGAAAATCGTCCCGCGATCGAACCATGAGCGGTGAAGCGCTCGGACAATATTATTTTGTATGTCTGTCGCGTTGACTCTAGGCCTAATGGAAATTTCGTCGATTACACCGAGCACACCGAGAAGACGTCTCACGTCTTGGGACGCGGCCTCTTTCTGGAAATGCTGGTCTACTTCACCTGTCAATGTAATCCACCCCTTTTCGACTTTCACCTCGATTGATTCGGGGGCAATAAAAACGTCCCATGCGAGGCGGTTCACCGCCTCATTTGCTATCTGGTCGTCGCTCCAGCTAGCCGTTAGCGGGAGTCTTACCTCGATCTCCTCGACTACTGCCTTGACGCCCTTCACCCGGCAAGTAGCCACCTCCGCCGCACGCTTTTGTGCGAAATTCTCGACATGTCCAGTGAGCGTCACAACGCCTTCACTCGCGGTGACACCGATATGGCCCGCTTTTATGCTTGGCTCCCAATCCAGCTCAGCCAAGACAGCCTGTTGCAAGTCTTTGTCGTTCGACATGGTGTTTCCTTCATTCGTGATTTAACTGTTTCGGTCGATAGGGTGGCCAGCGGCACCGTCGCAGAAGTCAGTTTGTTTTGGCCCGAGGCGGGCAGTTGATGGCTTAGTCACTATGCTGGCCGCTCATAGCCACTCGCGGAGTCAAGTTGATTTAGCTTCTGGGGCAGTGTGGCCTCTGCATCAGCTGCGAATGGCACGAAGCTTCCTCAGATCCTCTCAAAAGGACGGATTCCTAATAATCTACGTCATTTTTTGATGGAGAGCGAGTGATCGATTCAAAACCCGCAATGTATTCAAAATCATACCCTGACTACCCGGGATGCGTCATGGTGGATCAGGTTCGCCCCGACCGGAAGGTTATCTTGGGACTCTTCAGCGCGTGAGAGGCCCGTTTGCAGGTCGAATTCGAATCGTCTATTCGATGGGCACTCTAAGTAGTTTCCGACTCTGTTGCGCCGCGCGGTAAGGATCTATCGTTAGCATGAGGGTTGAGCGCATTCCGAAGGAGAAGGCTCCGCGGTCTACCAGAGCCTTACCACGGGAGCCCAGACACGGCTGGATGGCGCAGCTCTCGATGGATCGAATCATCGGTCACGTAGACGTACCAGCTAAGCTCGCGTGCGGCGGCTTGGAAGATCTATTTTGCGCGGGTGTCTGGAGGAGATTGCGTTAATCACGATCAGCGACGATCAGTTGATATTTCGTGTTCGGCGCGAAACTGAGTAGTTTCCGAGCCTATCGGGGGACGTTTTATCGAGTCTATCCTGCACGTGTCGTTTGTCGAAGCTAGTAAACGGTGCAATAGAGACGCCCTGATCCCGACTTTAAGCGACTTGTCGCATTTCGTTGCGGGCAGTGCAAGGTACGAGCGTTGAACCAACTTGGGACTGAGCTTGTAACACGCTCGGATTATGAAGGAGTATCGAACATGTTGAGAAGCATACAAAGTCTTAAGGGTAGCGCGGTCGCTGCTAGCGATGGGTTATTGGGTAGCGTTGACGAAGTCTATTTCGACGACGAGGCGTGGGGTGTGCGTTACCTCGTCGTTGATACGGGAAGTTGGCTCAAAGGGCATCGTGTATTGATCTCGCCTTATTCCGTAAAACATACGGACCCAGGGGCGAGCACCGTGTCGGTGGATCTGACGCGTGAGCAGGTGAGGAACAGTCCGGGCATAGACACGCGACAACCCGTGTCCCGTCAACATGAGGTCGACTATCTCCGTTACTACGGCTATCCAGCGTACTGGGGCGGTCGGGACTCGTGGGGAATGGGCGGTTTCCCGGTACTCGGTCCAATGCAAATAGGTCCAGGGATCCAGCCGGGGCTGTTAGAGCCGGTTGAGCCAGACGCGGATGCGTCGTCAGAGGACGTGCACTTGCGAAGTACGGATGCTGTGACGGGTTATCACATCGGGGCGCGTGATGGCAGCATAGGCCACGTGTCAGGCTTTATCTTCGATGATGAGGCATGGGTCATTCGGTACCTTACAGTCGACACCCGAAACTGGTGGCCAGGAGGGAAGACCGTGCTTTTGGCGACTGCGTGGGTTGACTCTGTCGATTGGTTCGGGTCCAGCGTTTTTACAGACCTCACACGTGAGGCGATCAAGATCTGCCCGGGCTACGTTGATCTGGTGCCGCTAAGTCGTACCTACGAAACGGCACTGCACACGTTTCATAGCAAGGATGGATATTGGACGAAAGGCAACAGTGCAGCGAGGTGAGGAGACTCTTGACGGAACTCCCGATGAATGGCGCGCGAGACTCGATCTCACGGAAATATTGGGACGTCGTTTGTTTCGGGGAGCGCGTGAAGGCTCGGTGCGGCAGGGGGCCAATGTCTCGGTGAAGATGCCGGGACCGTTTGAAGTTTACGTCTTCGGATCATTATGATTTCTTATCCGGTCGTAACGCTGTCGCCGCGCGACTACGACGCAGTCTTGTTCGATCTGGATGGCGTGCTGGCAAAGACGGCGAACTTGCACGCTTGCGCGCGGAAGCAACTGCTTGGGAATCTCCTTCAGCAGCATGATGTTCAGACCGGTACGCCATCGGTTCCGTTTAACGTTGACGCGGACTATGCCCGCTATGCCGACGGAAAATCGCGCTACGACGGTGTCGCAGCGTTCCTTGCGGCGCACGAGATTCATTTACCGGTCGGCTCGCGTGATGACGAGCCCGAAGTGCAAAGTCAACGCTCACTGGGCAAGTTGGAAAGGGAATACTTTCTTCAGAGCCTGAAAGCAAACGGCGTCGAGCTCTACGACGCGTCGATTCAGTTGGTGCGTAAGCTCCGTGCGCTGAACATCAGGACTGGCGCCGTATCCTTTGTTGGCAATAGCGCGGATGTGCTCGAAGCAACTGGTATCGCACAGCTGTTCGACACAGCAATGGACTGGCTGGACGTTGATGGCGGCAGCTCGGATGCGGAACCACAATCGGACGTGTGGCGAGATGCGGTGCAGCGCCTCGGCGCAGACATCTCAAGAGTGGCCGTAATAAGCCAGTGGGTCGCAGGAATAGAAGCCGATCATGCCGACCGATTTGGATGCGTCATCGGCGTTGATCGAGGTGGGCGCACGCAGGAACTGCGCGACGCCGGCGCTGACGTCGTTGTCACAGACTCGTCCCAGGTGCAGGCGACGGCCGAACCGCCTCCCGAATGGTCATTGGTATTCACAGGCTTCGAGCCCGCTCATGAAGGCGTTAGGGAGACCTTGTGTACCTTGGGAAACGGCTACTTCGCGACTCGTGCGGCCGCGCCATGGAGCATTGCCGACGAAGTGCACTATCCTGGAACGTACCTCGCGTGCGGGTATAACCGGCTGCACACCAACATTGCCGGAAGAGTGGTCGAAAATGAAGACCTCGTTAATCTTCCCAACTGGCTGCAACTGAAGCTTCGCATCGGCACAGGGGACTGGTTCGACATGCAAGCCGTGACGCTCTCCTCGTACCGCCAAGAGCTTGATCTTCGTCGCGGCATGCTCTTGAGATCGATATCATTTGAGGACGGCAAGGGGCGCCACAGCACGCTTAGCGAGCGCCGCTTCGTCTCGATGAGGGACACACATCTAGGTGCGCTGGAGCTTACGCTGACCTCCCACGATTGGTCCGCGCCGGTCACCGTATGCTCGGGCATCGACGCAGGTATCGTCAACAGCGGCGCCAAGCTATACCGCAAGTTCAACAACAAGCACATCGAGCCGCTCGCGGCGCAGGTCATCGGGGCCGACGGCGTGGTGATGAACGTACGCACGAATCAGTCGCACGTGAATGTGGCGCAGGCTGCGCGCACCCAGGCAATGCACAACGGGAGGCTGTTGGACCTGCCACGGGATGTGATCGAAGAGCCAGGGTACATTGGCCAGGAGATTTGTATGGGCCTGGGCAGGGGCGAGTCGCTTGTCATCAATAAAATTGCGGCGTTATATTCGTCGCGCGACCCAGCCATCTCCGAGTGCGCGTTGGAAGCTCGCAAGGCGATCTCGCGAGCAGGCTCTTTCGATGAACTCGAGGCTGGTCACGCGTTGACCTGGAAACACCTGTGGCGGCGTTTTGACGTGCTCATTGAGCCGGTTGACCCGAGATTCAAATTGAACGTGTCGATGTTATTGCGCCTGAACATGTTTCACCTGCTGCAGGCCGTGTCGCCGAATTCTATCGGCCGAGACATTGGCGTGCCTGCGAGGGGATGGACGGGGGAAGGGTATCAAGGGCATATTTTCTGGGATGAGTTGTTTATCCTTCCGTTTTTCAACTATCGCTTGCCAGAAATCACCCGGTCGCTGCTGATGTATCGCTACCGACGCCTTGGGGAGGCTCGCGCGGCCGCTGCCGCGGCAGGGTATGCGGGGGCCATGTTCCCTTGGCAAAGTGGCAGCGACGGAAGCGAAGAAACCCAAACTTTCAATCTCAACCCGCGCTCGCAGCATTGGGTGCCCGACAACTCTTACTTGCAGCGCCACGTGGGCAGTGCAATCGCGCACAACGTCTGGCAATACTTCCAGGTTACGCACGATGTCGAATTCCTGTATTCATATGGCGCGGAAATGATCCTCGACATTGCCAGGTTCTGGTCGAGCATCGCGAAGTTCAACCAGGAGCGTGGACGCTTCGAGATACACGGCGTTCTTGGGCCCGACGAGTTCCACGACGGCTACCCTGAATCCACAACGCCCGGCGTCAATAACAATGCCTACACGAACGTGATGGCCGTCTGGGTGCTGTGTCGAGCCCGGGATGTGCTCGATCTTTTGCCCGAAATGCGGCGTGCCGAGCTGACGATCAACCTTGACTTGACGGCCGGCGAGATCGCCCGCTGGGACGACATCAGTAGGAGAATGTACATCCCATTTCAAGATGAAGGGATTATCAGTCAGTTTGAGGGCTATGAGAAGTTGACCGAGCTTGACTGGGATGCGTACCGTGCTCGTTATTCGAACATCCAGCGGCTCGACTTGATTCTCGAGGGCGAGAGTGACAGCGCGAACCGCTACAAGCTTTCCAAGCAGCCGGATACGCTGATGCTGTTCTACCTGTTTTCCGCCGAAGAACTCACTGACCTATTCCAGCGCATGGGATATACGTTCCAGAGCGCGGCAATTCCGCAAAACGTCGACTACTATACGAACCGCTCATCGGATGGCTCCACGTTGAGCCGGGTGGTCAATGCGTGGGTCCTCGCCCGATCGGACCGGCCGCGGTCCATGCGTTTCTTCGCGCAGGCGCTGCAGAGCGACGTGGCTGACATCCAGGATGGCACAACTGCGGAGGGCGTGCATCTCGGGGCAATGGCCGGGACGGTCGATATCGTGCAACGGGTCTGGACCGGTATCGAAATCAAGGATGACGTCTTGCGGTTCAACCCTCAGTTGCCGCATGACATCGAGCACCTCGAGTTACGCATACGTTATCGTGGTCACTCGATCGCACTGAGGCTCGATCACGACACACTGACGCTACATGCCCATGCCGGGGCTGCAGCGCCCATATCTTTTCTCGTTGGCGCACTAACGTATGAACTGAAAAGCGGCTCGACTCGCGTTGTTCCACTCACCACCCAGGCAACGGAGCGCACGATGCAAGAAGCCGGTGTCTAGATGCTCGGATAACGGAGTACGAAATTTCGAGAAGATCATTTATTTTCCTGACATAAGCGTCGGACTGCGTAGTTTCCGAACCTACCGTTCATGCCACGCTTACCACTATGATTGCATGACAGTGTGAACCGAGGAATAGACACAGATGTGCCGGAGCTTAAAGTGAAAAATGGAATTGTTTGGGCTCGGATCGGAGCTAGTGTTTTAGCGGTGACAGCGGTTCTCATGGTAGCCCAGCAAATCGACGGTGCAAGCAATGGTTGGCGAAGCAGTTACAGAGAGCAGTCGTTAAACATGCGTTACCGTGCAGTGACGGGAACCCACAACACTGCGGCGACCCAAGACCTGTATGTGCGGCACAATACCGAACGGGTCCTGAAAGTCGGTGCGATGCCGACACCGTGGGTTTTGCGAGATTCGCGCGTCTCTTACGTGGGTGGTGACATATATTCGTTGGAGAGTGACCTTACGTCCGTTCGGGACCCGCCCAATCCGGCTATGAGGCGCACTTCGCTGCGCAATCCGATCGGCGTTGACGGGGGCTCGGATGTCGCAGCTTCTGAAGCTGAGAATGCCAACGTAGTTTCGCCAAATGTCGCACAGTCAGAAGGGCTCGATGCCACAGGCGCGTTTGAGATGGATAAGACTTTCGCGGACGAAGTACAGAGACGATTGACCGTGCCTCCGGCTGACCAATTGCTCTACGGCTCCAGGTTGGAACGAGCACTGCAGGCAAAGTCCCTCGGCGCGATCGCGAACGAGTATGTAGTGCTGGTCGATCGTAACCAAAATGTGCAGGCGTTGTTTATCTACTTCCGGGCAAAGGCCGACGACACCTGGCGTATGGTTGGCGCTACACCTGTGTCAACTGGTCTTCCCGGAACCTACGACCATTTCACCACTCCTCTCGGCGTTTTCGAACATACGCCGCGCAACATGGACTTTCGCTCGGAAGGGACGCTCAACGAATTCAAGATCCGGGGTTACGGAGCGCGCGATATGCGTATCTACGATCTCGGTTGGGCTCAGGGTGAACGTGGCTGGGGAAAGGGCGGTATGTCTCAGATGCGCTTTCAAATGCATGCAACCGACCCAGACAAACTAGAGCCTGTCCTCGGTATTCGCCATTCAAAGGGTTGCGTTCGGATCCCCGCAGCGCTCAATGTATTCTTCGATCATCATGGCATCCTCGACGCAGACTATGAGGCTCGCGTGGCTGCGGGTGAATCGCTATGGATATTAAAGCCCAGGCGTGACCCGACCCCATGGGCAGGACACTATATTGTGGTCATTGATTCCGCGCAGAATGTGCGCCCCGCATGGTCGCCGCTTCCCGACGGAAAAGCCCGGTCGCAATTTCCGGCGCAGGGAGATTCGGCCGACTAAATCGAGCCCTCGGGATGTCAAATATTATCATCGTGAAGGCGCGGGGATCGGCGTTGTGAATTGTGCGGTGTTTTCTTCGATCCACGGTAGCGCACCTTGAGGAAGCCAAACTGCTGTTGACCACACGAAACGGTTACTCGACTTTTGCCCGGGTGCTTGCTTTAGGGTAGGAGGTTGCAAGGGTGAAGTGCCACAGGGGGCTAATGTCTAGAACCTGCAGGTTGTTATTTGGAGTAGCCCGCATGCGCGATAGACGCATTGCTGCCAAAGCATTCGAATGGCTGGATTTTGCAACGAGTTTCGGCTTGTAAGTCGTGCTTGGCAGGCAGGCTTGTGCGTGCAAGTTGCGCCGCTAGCGAGGAGACCAATATTTCTCCGTTCGTTTTTCAAAATCACGTGATTTCCAAGCCCCGCTCTTTCTCATCAAGTTGACAAATGTCACGGTGTGAGTTTCTGCCATGCCTATGCTCAGATATACACCGTCTGACCAAGGCTTCGTGCAACCCGCCGTGGTCGCAGATCTGTCTTCTTACCTTGGCGGATGCACGAATTTCATGAATTGGCACGTGTTCGGGGTCCGACGTCTTGCTCCCTTCGCATTCGACATAAATGATTGGAGCTCCGACCTTATTAAAATCGCCCGTGGAAAAAATCAAGTGTGCGTGGGAGGGTTCGAAACCAAGTTATAAAGACAATGCAGATAAATCGTTGAGTGGATCATAATGAAGATATCTTTCCCGCCTGAAAGTCCCGCTTACTGTGCAGTTGACCCTGCCTTGGCGTTTCCCGCCGTAGTCGACGGCGTCCGCCTCAAATGTACTATCACAGCCGAGGCACTCGAAGACCATTTTGGTGCGAGGTCGGTTCTTGAAGAGGATCTCAAAAAAGCATTCGGAGCGCATATCCATGCCATCCACGTAGCGGCAAGGCGGATTTTCACCGAGCTCGGCGTGATGCCCGTAGCGCTGCATAGTGGTTACTTTAGGTTCTTTGAATGAAGGTGGTCCGATATTCCGACCTGGCTCGGTTGTCTGGAGGATGACTCTCACTCCGTTCGGACAGTTTCGTTTGGGCAGATCGGGACGCAAGCCTGGTTTGCGCGGGAAGCCTTTGATGTCCCCACGGTCGGTCGCCGCGGGAGCCTAGAGTCGCTTGCAATAGAATTAAGGCGCTTTACTAGTCAGATGCAGTCGCCCAATGATTGCAGCTTTCCGAGCAGCGCCAACTTTGGCGCTGCAGTCAAGATCACTTCCCTCTATGACCGCACTCCCGTCACAAGTCACGAGCAACAATGCCGAGCGTGCGAGAGCAACGTTGCCGGTCCTATATACATCTATGCTCCAAAAACAGGCTGGTCTTGGCGCTATTAACTTGACAGCGGCAATGCGCCAACCGATTCCAACGCTGTGCCATCAGTGTCGACTCGCTAAAACCGCTGCATGTTGCTCAGGTCGTTTCTGCCATCGCGGCTGTGGCGATCCAGGTGGCAGGGGTGCTCCGGCGATGTGAGCGCCGGCATCGCAGCCGCGGCAGTTGCAAGCGGGCATAGATGGCACGATTTCTTCCTTATTCCTCGTGGTGCTGGCCGACGGCTATTCTGGTTGCAAACCCGACGCTGCGGGCAACCCCGGGCGATGGCGAAAGCCTCGCATTCGGCGACCAACACAGCGGGCCTCGACAAACGGAGAGTCGTACATGGAACGCGAAATCAAGCTTCAAGCAAGTAAAGACCAACTCAAGCAGATTCGTTTGCTGCCAATGCTGGTCCCCTTGCTCGAGGTGCCGCCTCGAACCAAGCATCTTGTCAGCACTTACTTTGATACCCAAGACCTGATCTTCCACGAACAAGGTCTTGCCCTACGCGTAAGAGCCATCGGCGAAGCGTTTGTGCAGACGCTCAAGACGGAAGGCTCGACCAGAGCAGGCATGTATGTCCGAGAAGAGTACGAGACGCCCGTAGACGCGAATGCACCCGATATCAAGCTGCTCCGAAACTGCATCCCAAAAAAATCACCTGTCGCCAGACTCCTGGCAATGACCGACGTAGGTACGGCTCTCGTTCCACGATTCACGACCACGGTCAAGCGTATCGTCTTGTCCCTGCGATTCCCGGATGGAGATGAGGTCGAACTCGCGCTTGACGATGGCGTTATTGAAAGTGGTTCCTCGTCCGAGGTTTTGCAGGAAATCGAACTGGAGCTCAAAAATGGCAAGCCAGACCGTCTTTATCATCTCGCGTTGGACCTGTTAAGAGCGGTTCCGATGCGCATCGCTACTCTGAGCAAAGGCGAGCGCGGGTACAACTTGATCCGCCCAATGTCCCACGCGGCAACGGGGGCCGAGCCAGTTGAGCTGAGGAAAAAAGATACAGTCGAGGCCGCCTTTGAATGCATTGTGCAGAACTGCCTTGCACAAATTCAGGGTAACGAACTTGGCGTCATAAAAAGCGCAGATGCCGAACCGGTTCATCAAATGCGCGTTGGCATTCGACGTCTGCGCTCAGCGCTTGACTTGGTCGAACCTCTTATAATCTTTCCCGTTTCCCTTGAAGTGGAGCTTAAATGGATAGCTGAGAAGCTGGGCGCTGCCCGTGATTGGGAAGTCCTGGTCACGTCATCGTTGTCCGGGACGTTTGGGGATGCGCACAGCGACTTTGATGCGCAAGCAATGATAGGAATTGCCAAAGAAACCGCACGGCAACATCGCACTGAGGCTGCAGCCGTGGTGAACTGCACCCGATATGCTTGTCTCATCATTGAAGTGACGCGCTGGTTTGAACAATCGCAATGGCGCGAAGGCCTGGATGAAGAGCGACGTGATTCTTTGAGCCGACCCGTGAGCGAGTTCGCGGCCGAAGCGTTGCATGAACGGCACCGCAAACTAATGAAGCGGGGACGGCATCTTCCGGACCTTGACCCCAAAACTCGCCATCACGCACGGATAGCGGCGAAAAAGCTCCGATACGCGATGGAATTTTTCGCCACGCTTTATGAGAAGAAGACACTTCGAAATTACGCCGAAACGCTCACGCAACTGCAGGATGATTTAGGGTGGCGCAATGACTTGGCGGTCGCCGACCGCTTGCTTCGAGATCTTGCTGCGATTGAACCCGATGCCGTGGTTAGCGCGGCATATGCTAGAGGATTTCTAGCGTCGAGTATGGCAGAGGACTACGGCAAGCTCAAGATGCTGTGGAGTGAGTTCAAGCGACTGTCTGCACCGAAATGAAACTTGACACTGGTTTGGTTCGGTCGAGCGGACCGAATGTGTACCGGTCGCCGCCGGCTTTTGGTGAGCGGCTAGCTTCTCGATGTTTCGGCGGTTTTAGGTTTGCGCGAACCCTTTTTGCTGCCAAAAGCGACATATAGTCAAGGATGTGTGCTCGTCTCGATAGGATGCCATCGTGTCCTCCTACATCTTTGAGACAGCTTGCACTGATGTGTGCGTTTCTCTGGCTATCTGCTCCACAACTTTCTCATCGCTGGATTTGGTCACTTTTTGTTTCCTCATTCAGAAGCAGTAAGGGGCAGAGCTGATTTTTCCGACGCGAATGATGAGGTGATCCAGACAGGTTTCACCGTCCAGAACGGTCCTCAGCCAGTCGTCGCGGGCGGAACTGGCTTTTCACTGGCTGTTAGATCACGGCTGCTGGTTGGCTCTCAGTAGTTTCGCGACTATGGACTCGCGACTGGCGTATTTTCCGGGTGATCAACCATGAGCGGGCCCACTGCGGGGTTGGTTGCAAAACCCGGCGGTCCAGATTACCTCTGCGCCGGAATGTCTTTCAGACCGTAAGATGCCTAAGCTCCGATCGTGACCGCTTATCTTGCCCAAGGGGCGGAGAGGTAAGCGCTGACCCAAACCGGTGCAATACGAACTTCGAATCTGGGCGGCGCGGGCTGGGAGCGAAAGCGCTGATTGACGGATCAGATGACTCAGCCCCGCCGTCGCGCGGTCTGGCAACACGCATCGGTTCCAAGCTCAGCGGGGCAGGCTCATTTCTTCGAGACACCCTTTTCGCGTGGCTTACCCAGTAACACGGGCTGGGACACCACGGCGCCAATTAGCATGCAGAACAGCGACAGCGTGAGCAGCCGTCCCATGCTTGCGGTGCCCGGAAGGTGACAGCCACAAGCTTCCGAACGCGGTTGCAGTGGTGGCCGCACTGAATACCACAGCGTGGGTGAGGCTCGACTGCAACAGGCCAGTCTGCCCGCTGCGCCAAGCCATCACATAGTAGATCTTGAATGCTACGCTGACGCCGAGCATCAGCGGGAGCGCGCTGATGTTCGCGAAGTTGAGGGGCATGCTGAACACAACGCACAACTCAAGCGTGACAGTCGCCGAAACCAGCAGCGGAATCAGCGTGCGCAATACGTCGCCGAAGCGGCGCAGCGTCAGCCACAGCATGATCGTGATTGTCAGCAAAGCCCAACCCGCCGCCTGCAGGAATGCCTTTATGATTGTTTGCCGAATGCAGGACGGAGATCGGCCCACCGATCGCGCTTGGCGCGGCGGTCTTCACAGCCTGCGCGAAGTGGCGCAGCATCGTGTCGTCGCCTGGGTCGGTGTCAGGCGGGACCTTCGGCTCAATGTCGACGAGCGCGTGGCCATCGGTCGAAACCCAATCGCGCGCGATATCTGAGGGCAGGCTGTCGCGCTTGATCTCGCTGGGCTGTAGCAGCTTCAACAGTTCTTTAAGTGCAGTCTTCAGCGGCTCTGCCATCGCGATTTCGGCGAGGTCGCGCGTGGCAGCGTTGCCGGCAGCGAGCTTTAGCAGCGTCGTCAACAGATGATTGGCCTCTGAGGCACCCAGGCCGGGGTGATCTTCTGCGGCGAGCGACAGCTGATTGGCCGCGCGCTGCAACGCGGCGACGCGTATTGCATCGGTCGCAGACGGCGCCAAAGCTTGAGTGAGGGCAGGCAGTAGTTGCTGCGCGGCACTTGCGACCAGCAGGAGTTTTTGCTGCTGTTCCGAGGGAACGAATGTGGAGAGCGTTGTGACGCGGCCGATCTCCGGTAAGGTTTTCAAGTGCGCAGCAACGCGGTCCGCGTCCGCGAGCGAAGGCGTCAGCACCTGTACGTGGTTCACTGCAGCCTCGGGAGAATTCTTCAGTGCCAGCAGCGTTGCCATCGATTCGGTATGCGGGTCATTCAGATGCAGCGGATTGAAGTCGAATTGGAGATGCGTCAGCAGCGGCAACGCGCCAATCACCACCACGAGTTTCGCAACCAGTAACGGCTTTCGGTGGCGGTTGAGAAAATCGTCGGACGGGGGCCAATTGTTTGAAACCCGGCGAAACAGCTTCCCATGGCGGATTGAAAACCTTCAATAGTGCAGGCAGCAACGTGATGTTGGTCACATATGCGACGAGCATCCCTATGCCGGCAATCTCGCCGAGCTCCGACACCCCCCGATAGGCCGTCGGCAGAAACGAGAAGAAGCTGGCGGATACGGCCACCGCAGCAAGCGTGAGCGGCACGCCGATGCTGTGCGCAGTCTTGACCAGCGAGGCTGCAATCCGGTCGTCGGAATGCCGCTCCTCGCGATATTTGACGCTGAACTGTACACCGACGTCCACCCCGAGTCCGACAAACAGCACCATGAACGCGACTGAAATCATGTTGAATGCGCCGACCATCATCAAGCAGAGTGTCGTCGTGACAGCGAGTCCAACGAACAGCGCAATGAACACCGCTGCGATCATGCGTCCCGAGCGCAACGCGAGCCACAGGATCACCAGCATGATGACACGAGCGGCGACCCCGTGGAGCGTCGCGCCGTCCTTTACTGATGCGAACTCTTCGTCGGCGAGCGGCTGTTCGCCAGTCAATCGAGTTGTCGCGCCGTAGCGTGCAGCGAGTTGCAGCGAAGCCGCGGTTGTGCGGATCGCTTGCGATGCGCGCGCCTGGTTCTAGCGCGCCATAGTCGACTAACGGCTGCACTGTGATGAACGCGCGGGCTGTTCTATCCACGCATCCTTCGACTAGTGCACGCCAGGAAAACGCCGCTGGCTGGTTCGCCAGCACCCGATCGATCACAGCGGCGCCTTGCGACAACAGATGGCGCATGTCGCTGAGCTTCACCTGACCGGTCAGTAGTGGAAGCAACAGACTAGTTGTCAGCACGCCGGCGAGTCCGCTCACGCTCGGATCGTGCGCCAATGCGTTGGCGAGCGGGCGCGCTTGGACGAGCTTTGTGGTGGTGGACCGGACCTCGTCCAGTGGCAGGAAAAGCAGGCTGTTGTGCTCGAAGAACGGGCCTCCGGCCGGCTGCACGGCGCTAACGAACTCTTTGGGTTGTTTCTGCAGAGCTGTGGTCAGCAAACCTGCTGCAACGTCCGCAAATTCAGGGGCTTGCGCTTCTACTACAACAAGGACCGTCTGCGCGCGCTGTGGAAAGGCTCGGGTCATTGCGTGGTCTAGACCAAACCACACTTTATTCGCTTTGACGAGACGACTGATGTCAGTATTGATCTTAAAATTGTGGGCGACATAAAAGCCACTCAGAACGGTGAGCACGAGCGCGACCGCGATGACTCGCCCCGGATGACGGACCGACCACGCTACAAGACCCACGATGGATGCCTTCAGCATCTAGGCGAGGTGTGATCTGTCTCAGATATTCTATGAATCTTTTCGAGCATCGCTTTTCTCGCGTTGATATGACGGAGAAGGGATTCGCTCAGATCTGTTGGATGGTTTCGAGATTTGGGTGGTGTTGAGCATGCATGGCGTCCCACAAGGTTGAACGCCTGTTTTCAGACCAGGGTGAACCTCCGGGCGGATTGCCGACGGCGCGACCGGCAGACCGCGAGCAGCCTGCAGTGAGATGCGATGGAAACCTAGGCGGCCACCGCAATTGCGCTGTTTGCAACGGGCTCGACGAGACAGCAACGCATCGCGTGATGTTTTGCTGCTTCGTTGCTGTGATCAATCGCGCAAAGCGCGATGGCATGCGCAGCTTGCGCTTCATGTGCCGCTAACGCTACGTCCCCATCTTCGTAGTGTTTAGCAGCCTGGCGTAGGTATCGGGCGGCATGCTCATGCAACTCCGCTGCCGCATCATGGTGCTCCACTACGTGCAGGCTGCTTTGGAGTATCTCGGAAGAGCCGAGCGACACGGGATCAGAATGCGAAATGGGCTCTTTGACGGTCGCCATCTCGCCACTCGCCCTCTTCCGGTAACGATCGGACACTGTCTGTCCCTGGGCGAGAGCAAGCAACGCATGACCATGTGCTACGAGAGCTTGGTGTGCTGCATGCGAATAGTCTTTTCCTGCAAGGTAGTGCCTGGACGCGTCGATGTGAAGCCGTGCTGCATGCTCATGACTCGACGGAGCCGAAGTTTCCCGCGCGTTTTCACTGTGATTCGTTTTCATCTTTATTCCACCTATGCTGTTAGCCCTCGTTGCAACACAATGCGCTGTCGGCTTCAAGCGCGATAGCCTCGGATACTACTCATCGTTGCTACCGTAAAGATAAATCTGACTGGCGTTTGATTGTAGTTGCCGATACAAGGCTCTTCGTCTTAAGGCGTGGGTGGCCGAGGGATTGTAGCGTTGCGACATATGCCAGGGTGCAGCTAAGACTGTTGCTGTCGTCGATAACTTGAGCAAGGCTGCAGCGACCGTCGAAGATACGGTGCACAGCGGATTACATGCGTGACAAAGCGGGACGGTCGACAATTCGTATTCCCTTGCCTTGGACGTGAACAAGCCCTCGCTTTTGCAACTTTGAAAACATTCGGCTCACGGTTTCCAGTTCGACTCCTAAGTAGCTGCCCATTTCTTGCCGCGTCATGCGAAGGTTGAATTCTTTCGGAGAGTATCCCTGCGCTTTCATCCGGTCGGATATATCAAGAAGGAATGCGGCAACTCGTTGTTCGGCAGACATCGTTCCAAGCATCAAAAGGAGACCGGACTCTCGCACAATTTCACCGCTCATCAGGCGAATTAAATCGTTTTGCATGGAGCTGACTTCGCGGCACAGTGATACCAGAAGCGCAAAGCGGATGACGGATGCCTCACTGTCTTCGAGGGCAATTGCATCGCAGTTGTGCCGTTCGGCGAAGACGCCGTCAAGGCCCAGTGTCTCGCCCGCAAGGTGAAATCCGGTCACCTGCTCGCTGCCGTCCCGATGATTGACGACTGTCTTGAAGCAACCGACGCGGACGGTATAGATACTATTGAATTGATCGTTAGCACGGTACAGGACCTCGCCGCGTCTCACCTTTCGTGTTGTGGATAACAGCGCATCCAAACGACTGAGGTCCAGCGGGATGGAGGATTTCGCGACGTAGAATTTCGGTGTCGGATTGTGGACGCGATTTGTAGAAGCATGTGTAAAAATCGGGAGTTGAGCACGGAGTTGCGTGCTCGAAACCGAAGTTTCGTTGGCAGCATTTTCTAGTTGGAAGGAAGGCATGATCGACTCCTATTCTTGCATCGAACGAATGCAGGTGACTTTTTTACCGTTAGGAAAGCGATTTATCCGTCTAAAATAATTCGCTGACTTACGCTCACATACCGGTTTCGTCAACGCAAGATGATCAGGTCGTTCTCCACGGCGGTAGCGCCGGGAGTGGACCAAGCGGCCGCGACCGCGAGGTCACGGTCATGTGGGGAGCGGACGCTTCCGGCTAGCCTGACCGTTGCGCCGTTTGCCGTGACGGTAATGTTGCGGGAGTCCGACCACGAACGACTTAAGGCGTGCATTAGGTCTCCGCGCACTTGCAAGACATTAATAGGAGGCTTGAGCGTAATCTGGTTGGTCACGCCGATTACGCCATGAAGTCGGCTAACGTCCTGAGCAGCGGCTTCTCTCTGGAAGTTCCGGTCTACTTCTCCGCTAAGTGTTATCCACCCGTCTTCCACCTTCACCTCGACCGCTTCTCTCGGAACAGCGACATCCCACTCTAGCCGGTTCACGACTGCCGCTGCGATATCGCCGTCGCTGCGTTTTGCATCGAAGGCAAGTCGGACTTCGATATTCTCCACGACCGCTTCGACTCCCTTTACCCGTGATGCAGCAGCTTCGGCCGCATGTTTTTCTGCGAAGGTTTCTACGCGCCCTGTCAGCGTCACGATGCCAGCAATAGCCGTAACACCGATGTGGGCAGCAATCACGCTGGGTTCCCACGCAAGCTCGGAAAGGACTGCTTGTTGCAATTCGGTGTCGTCGTAAATAACTGCCATGATGTCTCCAGGATGAGTAAAGGTAATGCATGTGACGAGAGAATCGCTACACTTCAACATGTCGCCCCAGCGGTCAGTATTCCGTGGCCCGTCTTTCCTCGATGTGATCAATCAAAGTGGACGCTTTTGATGATAGGGGGTTGAAAGCTGTCCGGATAGACTCGGAAACTACTTAGTTTGGCACGCTCGAATTCGGGGCTGCTGCCGTTTTACGTTGGGCGTCTGGGGCAGTTCCCGACTTGCCATGTTTTCGCACAACCGCACCACCGTGGGGAGCCGATCGGCGTCGAGCGGCGGTACGCACTTGCAATATCGCAACCTTAAGCAAGGCTCGGCCTTCTTTTAAGGCGTAGAAAGAATGGTCCAGGCAGAGAGGGGCGGGTATCCAGATGGTAATTGTGCGAGTTGCTTAGGTCGTCGATCTGCTTGAGCTCCTCATTCCACCACGTCCTCCCGGTTCGGTTATGCAACTCACTTCCGGCGCGACAGAAAACCATAAATATGATTCACCTTGAAGTTGTGATTCGCTGGATAACAGCGTCCTGATCCGATCAAATTTTCGCTCCGTCTGTGCGCGCTACCTTGACAGTCATCATTGGTCAACTTTATACCCACCAGTTAGACTTCCGGTTGCATTCGCTCTTACCCGAATACATTACACGCGACGCAGCACACCGGGAACCTCTCCTGAGTAGTTTCCGAGCCTGCTCGCTCCGATGAATCATAGCTATCATCGTAGTGCGGTCGAGTTATGACTAGCGGACTGTGGTCACGGATCAACCTTCGCTTTTAAGAGTCGAGGTCTGCGGCGCGCGAGGCGGGAGGTGATCGTGCAAAATGAAGTAGGCGGTTCCTGGATATTATTGAGTTATGTGATGTTGCTCCCGCTGCTGATCGGTTATTTGGCATTCATTGGTTGGGCGACGGTCATTTCACATTTGGATAAACGCAAGGACCTACGAAAAAGAAATCCTCGTTTTCGATAGCAATAAACGTATTTGATTTCGTTGTTGCATAGTGGTTGAAGATCTAGAAGGTGCTCGAATGAGGTCATTTGGTCAATCCGACACATGTCTTGAGGGACGTGTCGCGATACACGGGAAAGTTAGGTTTGCCATCTAAATCCGGAGTTCGGTAGACCGTAATTTACTGGTCAACGATCCATGGCGTACCGCGGCAGCGTCGCAATGAACTTCTGGCCGCTGCCTCCAAAGAAAAGATTACAAATTAACGAAAACTACGCGTCGGTCGCAGTGCATTAACTCTATGGGAAATCGAAGAGGGTCGCGAACGCAGAAGGGTTGGTTCCCTATGAATGCGCGTTTAGGACAGCAACAGTTGCCTGCAAGGTTCCCGAGCAGATTGTTGAAAATACACCGACCACTCCTAAGGTCGTTGTTGTTCAACGATTCGGCAAACGTAAGCTCTATCGACGAGATTATTTATGACGCTTAACCCCGCCGCCGCGACAGTCAGCGCCCCAAAGAATGACTCGCTCCCGGTTTTGAAAGAAGGCTTACCTGCCGGACTGACTACTGATGAGGCACAACGCCGACTAGGGACGTCCGGTCGGAATGCTGTGCCCGATACATCGGTACACCCGGCGCGCATGGCGCTTATCAAATTTTGGGCACCGGTCCCGTGGATGCTGGAAGCCGCCGTTGTGCTCGAAATTTCACTTGGTAAGTATGTCGAAGCGGCTATCATCGGAGCGCTTTTGTTGTTCAATGCGGCCCTCGGGTTTGTCCAGGAGAGCCGTGCACAGGCGACTCTCGCTGCACTAAAGTCACGGCTGGCGCTTACTGCAACGGTCCGGCGAGACGGCAGATGGGTCAACATCCCCGCAACTGAACTGGTGATTGGCGATATAGCTAAGCTGTCACTCGGTGGTGTGGTTGCCGCTGACATGCGTCTGAGTTCGGGCGAGGTTCTCCTGGATCAGTCCATGCTCACGGGAGAGTCCGTTCCGATCGAGGCTGGGTCTGGCGTGGAGACGTTCGCAGGCGCGCTGGTAAGGCGGGGTGAGGCCGTGGCAGAGGTCACCGCGACTGGGGTACGTACCAAATTTGGCCGCACGGCTGAGCTAGTCAGAACGGCTCACGTAGCGAGCTCCCAAGAGAAAGCTGTTCTGCGTGTGGTGCGCAATCTCGCCGCGTTCAACGGCATTGTGATCGCTGTATTGATGGTCTACGCATATTTCCTAGGGCTGCCCTTGGCGGAGATTGTCCCGCTCGTATTGACTGCAGTACTGGCATCGATCCCGGTGGCATTGCCAGCAACTTTCACGCTCGCGGGCGCGCTCGGTGCGAAGGCGCTTGCGAAACGCGGTGTATTACCTACGCGTCTATCGGCGGTTGACGAAGCGGCGACAATGGATGTCCTATGTGTCGACAAAACAGGAACGTTGACACTCAATGCGTTGCAGGTGACGACGGTACGCGCTATGAGCGGTTTTGACTCGCCGCACGTGCTGGCGCTCGCAGCCCTAGCGAGCGCTGACGGCGGGCAAGATCCGGTTGACGCCGCGATCCGGACGGAAGCTTCCAAGAATTGTGTCTCCGATGCGCCAGACATGATCGACTTTTTGCCATTCGATCCGGCCAAGAAAATGTCAGAAGCGACCGCGACCGATGCAAGCGGAGCACACGTGCGTATTGTGAAGGGAGCATACGCCATGGTTATCGCCCTCACGCAGCCGTCTACCAGCGCGAGTGCGTCTGCCGATGACCTCGAAAAACAGGGTTTCCGGGTGTTGGCCGTAGCCGTGGGGCCGCAGGGAGGCATGACGCTGGCAGGCCTTATTGCGCTCAGCGATCCACCAAGACCAGACTCGACAGCACTCATTGCCGAACTACGCGGCTTGGGTGTCCAGTCGCTAATGGTAACAGGGGACGCGCCGGCGACCGCAGCGATCGTGGCCAGCGCGGTCGGACTCAACGGCGCGGTCTGCCCCGCAGGCGCCATTCCAAGTGGCGTCGAACCTGGAAAATTTGCTGTATTCGCTGGCGTCATGCCTGAGGATAAGTACAAGCTCGTCAAAGAGTTCCAGAGAGGCGGGCATACGGTCGGTATGTGCGGAGACGGCGCCAACGATGCGCCTGCTTTGCGACAGGCGCAGATCGGAATTGCGGTGTCAACTGCAACGGACGTAGCAAAATCGGCCGCAGGAATGGTACTAATCCAACCCGGGCTTGCCGGTATCGTTGCCGCCGTGAAGGAGGGCCGAGTTACTTTCCAGCGCATCCTCACTTATACCTTGACATCGATTATCAAAAAGATCGTTACCGTACTCTTCCTGGCGATCGGATTGGTCATGACCGGGCACGCCATTCTTACTCCGCTACTCATGGTCATCGTAATGATCACCGGTGATTTCCTGTCGATGTCGTTGACCACCGACAACGTCGAACCATCTGCTTACCCTAATGCCTGGCGCATTGGCAATTTGACCATAGCGGGCTCAATCCTTGGATTTTGCTTGCTTGCCTTCTGCGTAGCAGTGCTCGGCATCGGGAAATTTAACCTTAATCTCGGAACGGGAGCGCTGTGTACTCTGACGTTCATTGTTCTTGTATTCGGTGGCCAGGCAACGGTATACGCCGTGCGGCAACGCCAACATTTGTGGCGGGCTCGGCCGAGCCGCTGGTTGGTCGCCTCGACTTTTGCAGACGTGCTAATCGCCTCAACGTTGGCTGTCGTCGGAATAGCGATGACGCCGCTACCGGTTGGCGTGGTCGCGGGTGTACTTTTGGCGTCGGTAGTTTTTTCATTTGGGTTGGACGTTGTAAAGATCCCAGTATTCGCTCGGCTGAGAATCTCGTGAGGTCTGCAGATTCTCTAACAGGCAATGCCATTTTGACTTCGGATTTGGTTAAGACAACGGCGCTGGTTAGTGCAAGGACAAGCAAACCCGAGCGTCACCGGTGAGGATTGTTCGGAACTTGGATGTGCGGCCCCTCTCTGGTTTCAAGAAGGTAATGTGGTAGGTTTCACTTGGCATGACATATCTATTGTGCGCCGCACTTCTATTACTCGCCGCACTTCGTGCATCACATGATCCCCTTGGGGCGCCATTCGCTCTTCGCTTTGCTGACTTTGCCGAAAAAATAAGTAGGCTTTGTCTTAGTGGACGACGCTGCTCGCAGAGCGAGGACAGAGTGCACGCGGCTAGTCGCGCAACATCGGCCAGATTACCTATGGAAGCCATGGTCAGCATATGTAGATATGGATACTGGGCTCCGGGCTTGATGTCAAAAATGCGTTTCCTACGCACTCGATACAAAGAAGGGGAGTATGACTGCATCTACTGAAAGTCTGGCCGGAGCTTTGCCCGTCGAATTTGACCAATATCACGCCGCGCTCGCAAGCATGGGCGAAGGGATAATTACGACGGACGCGCAGGGATATATCACCTTCATGAACTCGGTGGCTCAGTTGCTAACCGGTTGGACGCAAGCGAAGGCGGTTGGGATGGCGGTTGAGAAGGTCTTCAATTTAGCCAATAAAGGGACTAATCTAGTTTCAGAGAATCCGATAACAAAGGCGCAGAAGGAAGTTAGGGTCGTTACGATGAGGTTGACCTCGATTATGATCGGGAAAACTAAAGGTCAACAACAGGTCGACGGCAGCGCAGCGCCGATTTTTACCTCTGCTGGAGAGCCGGCGGGAGCCGTGGTTATATTTCGAGATGCTACTGAAAGCGCCGGGCAAGCGCGGTGCATGCAGCTTGCTCTGGATGACGCTAACGACCTGGTCAATACTATTCGCACACCATTTCTTACTCTTGATGGCGATCTTCGCGTCGTAAGGGTAAATGCTGCATTCTGCGAGGCCTTCTCTGTTTCAAAAGTAGATGTGGAAGGTTTTGGGATTTATGAGCTAAACAAACAACAATGGGATGCACCGACTATTCGTGATGCGCTGGATGAAGTCCAATCCGGTCATCGTTCCACGAGAGATTGCTGCGTCGAAATGGACTTTCCCAGGATCGGAAGGAGGATCATCGCGCTAAATGTACTGCGTCTGGGAGCGGATGACTGCGGTGTGCACTCGATCATGCTGACCTTCGACGATATCATTGGTAGCCGTCGTTCGGAAACCGGCCCTTTGGTTTCCGAGGTTTCGTACAAGCGCTTGTTTGAAAGCGCCAAGGACGGAATAATTGTGCTCGACGCGAAAACCTTGAAAATCAGCGACGCGAACCAATTCCTTCTTGATTTGCTTGGCTACTCTGTCGGAGAGCTACTCGGCAAGGAACTCTGGGAAATTGGCTTTGTTGCAGATAAGTCGGCGAGCCAGTCCGTTGGTCGAGAGCTGCAGGATCACGGTTATGTTCGCTATCGTCACCTGCCGCTGGAAACGAAAGACGGGAAGTGCATCGATGTAGAGGTGATCAGCAACATTTACTCGGTGAATCAACATGCCGTTGCCCAATGCAACATTCGCGACATCAGTGTCCAATCCAGAATGGAGCGAAAACTTCAAGAGCAGACAGATGCCTTGGCCGAACTGCATAGCAGAAAAGATGAGTTTCTAGCGATGCTCAGTCATGAGCTTCGCAATCCTTTGGCGCCAATGGCCAATGCAGTGCGCCTTCTGAAGCTGCAGTGTGACGAGGACCCCGTTCAGGGGCGTGCGCGGGGAATAATCGAGCGTCAGTTGACCCAATTGACCCGACTTGTCGACGACTTGATGGAGGTATCTCGCATCACAACCGGCAGAGTTCTCTTGCGCAACGACGTGGTCGCGGTAAGCATGATTATCGAGAATGCGGTGGAGACCGTCCGACATCTGATGGACTTGCGGCGACACCAGTTGCGGGTGTCGTTGTCCCCACAAGTCGTCTGGGTGTACGCCGACGCCGCTCGTCTGGAACAAGTTTTTGTGAACCTGCTGACTAACGCCGCCAAATATACGGAAGAAGGTGGTCATGTGACGGTGACTCTTGAGCAGGAGGGTGAAGATTGCGTGGTGCGCATCCGCGATACTGGCGTGGGAATCGGCCCAGAGCTTCTGCCACACGTCTTCGATCTCTTTACGCAAGCGGAGTTATCCCTGGATCGATCGCGAGGCGGCTTGGGGGTTGGTTTGGCTTTAGTGCGAAGTCTCGTGGAAATGCACGGAGGACGCGTCGATGTTCGAAGTGTTGAGGGCAAGGGAAGCGAATTTGTTGTCCGTATTCCGGCGGTGGCATCTCCCGCATCGCAACCATTTTTAGCACGATCGGAGACGAACAAACAGGGCGACGCCAAGTTACGTGTCCTGGTGGTTGATGACAACCTCGACACCGCTGAAAGCATGTCGATGCTTGTAGAAACCTTGGGGCACGATGTCCTCATCGCCCATGAGGGAAACGCGGCGCTGCAGGCGTTTCGCGAGTTCAAAGCAGACGTGGTGCTATTGGATATTGGCTTGCCGGGGTTAACTGGGTACGAGGTAGCGGCCTGCATAAGGGCACAGGAAACTAGTCACAAGGCCGTGCTGGTTGCCATCACCGGGTACGGTCAAGAATCAGATCGGCAGCTTGCGTTGGCGGCCGGATTCGACCATCACCTCGTCAAGCCAGTGGATTTTGACAAAGTAATCGCAATTTTAAGAGTTGCTTCCGAAAGTGGCGTTGGAGTTGCTGCGCGAGCATAGCTATAGCAGGGTCATAGAACATCTTCAGATTACGAACCTCATTCATCTGCTAAAGCGAGCGGGGTTCAGCCCCGTACCATCCTCGCTAGTGCCGCTCGCTCATCGTTCTGGCCTTTGGAGCCCGAGCCCTTCGTCCACTAATCAGTTTTTGTGGAGGGGCTCTCGTTGGTGCGATGTCCCTCGACCTAGACCAGACTGGATCGTGCGCCTCTCGACGAAGGCATGGCGGCGGACATGGGGCCATATACAGCCACATTGGCGGTCATTGCCGTAGGATTGGCCGGTCTGCCACGTATTTTTGGGCACAGGATACGACCGGCGAAAGGATTGCGCCAGGTGTTACAGCGCCGCGCGTTCCCGCCGTGTGAACGGCAAACCCTTTGGCGATGCAGACTGTGCGCCTCCGCGAACACTCCAGTTTTTTCAAGTGCTATTGATTCCGGTTGAGTCAGTCTGAGTATTTTCCGAACCTTTTTCTGACAGTCTTTTCGCCGGATACTAGATTTTTTTTGTCGCGGCGAATTCGTGCCGGCGCTTTGAGTGGACGTGGATGTCTCCGTTTTCGCAGTACGCAGCCTGACATTCTGGAGCTTGGATATGTATTCAACTGAATATGCAAGTCGTGACGCAGTCGGCGCTGAAAGCACCTCAGATTCTGTTAGCTCAAACGTCGGTATTTGCGTCTTCGGCATGGGCCGAGCATGACGCATAGCAAAGAGCCGGTTTCCGTATCACAAGGGCCTCGAACATTATCGGTGGGGATCTTTGACGTCGACGGCGTCCTCCTTGCCTCGCCTCACGAGCGCGCCTGGCGTGAAGCGCTAGGAAACTCGGGCGATGAAGCTCGCTTCACCACGGCCATGTACCAGTCTCAGGTTGCAGGCAAACCGCGGCTCGCCGGCGCTCTCGCTGCGTTGCAGGCGTTGGGTCTGCCCCACGCCGGTCCACTGGCCGAAGTCTACGCCGAGCGCAAGCAAAGACGGTTGGAGGAACTGATTCATGCGGGGGCGGTGAGTGCGTTTCCCGACGCGCTGCGTTTCGTTCGGGACGTGATGGCGTTAGGTTGGCCCATGGCTGTCGCGTCGTCGTCAAAGAACGCTAACGAAATGATGAAGCGCGTTCAACTGGACACGCACCATACGCTGCTTGATGTCTTTGGATCGAATGTCTGCGGCCGGGACTTACGACAAGGTAAGCCAAACCCGGAGATATTCCTCCTGGCTGCCGCGGATTTGGCAGCAGCGCCCAGGAACTGCTTCGTGGTGGAGGATGCGCCAGCGGGTATCGAAGCCGCGTGTGCCGGGGGGATGACGGGGCTGGGCGTCGCCCGGCTTCATGATGCAGACCTGCTCTGGGCGGCAGGCGCAAGCCTCGTTGTGACCAGCCTCGACGAAGTTTCCATCGATGAACTTGCGCGAGGGCGGCTCTGCCGACGCGCGCCATGACCGTCGCTACTACCCTCAGCGGCGCGTTGAGTCCAACAGACGATTGCGAATGGATCATAGAGGAAGCCGAATACGACCCATTGCGCGAAGGTAGCCGCGGGTCGCGCTTCGCAATTAGTAATGGCTTCCTCGGTGTGCGCGGAGCACGCGCCATACACCGGGGTGGGAGATGGGTTGGCGCGTCGCGTACCTTGGTAGCCGGACTGTTCGATACAGCAGACGAAGAACATGCCATTCCAGGTTTGATTGCAGCCCCTAACTGGCTTCACGTCCGGATTCTGCGCGACGGTGTTCCATTGACGCACCGGGAGGGTGATGGGACGTCCCAGCATCGGATACTGGATCTACGCAGGGGCTTGTTGCTGACCGATGCACGGCTCTCCAATGCGGACGTCGTTTGGGTCCGGCTACGGAGCCTGCACCTTGCCTCTCTCAGCCATCGCGCGATCGGCCTGCAGCTCATTCAGATGGAGCTCGAGCGGGGCGAAGCCGAGATCACGCTCAACGCGTCCCTTGAGGTGTCGGACACGAGTCTCTTGCCAGAGCGGGTCGAGCAGGGCTTGGGGGTATGGAATACAACCTCGTCCGGAAAACGCCTTGCAATGGCGACAGCTTTAACGCTGCTCATCGACGGCGTGGATATTGATCCGACATCAAGCAGTCCATTGCAATGGTCATGGCGATGGACGTCGCATCCTGGCCAGGTCGTTTGTCTTGCGCGGACAGTGGCCGTGACGTGCGGCGTTGCAGGAGAGGTTCATCCGGGCCAAGATGCCGTAGGGGCGCTTGATGTTGCCCGCAAACTTGGGTGGTCGGACGTCGTGGCGGCGCATGAGACAGCGTGGACCAAGCGCTGGCATTGCAGTGATGTCGAAATCGAAGGAGACGCAGCCGCACAAAGAGCGTTGCGGTTCGCCCTCTACCATCTGAACGGGGCAGCGAACCCTGACGACGAGCATGTGTCTATTGCGGCACGGGCGTTGACCGGCGACGATTATCGCGGACACGTGTTCTGGGATACTGAGATATACCTTCTTCCGTTCTTTACCCTGACATGGCCTCTCGCGGCGCGTGCGCTGCTTATGTACCGATTTCACACGCTCGATGGTGCCCGCGCGAAAGCGGCTGAACTGGGGTGGCGTGGGGCGCTCTACGCATGGGAGTCTGCGGATACCGGCGCAGAGACGTGCCCCTTGCACGTGATCGGGCCTGACCGCAAGCTGGTGGAGGTCAAATGTGGACGGCAGGAACAGCACATCAGCGCGGACATTGCTTACGCCGTCTGGCAATACTGGCAGGCCACAGGAGACGATGGTTTCATGCGCGATGCCGGCGCTGAAATCTTGATGGAGACCGCCCGGTTCTGGTCGAGCCGTGCGCGGCCGGAGCCGGATGGTCACTGCCACGTGCGCGGCGTCATCGGTCCAGATGAATATCACGAGTCAATCGATGATAACTCCTTCACCAATGTCATGGCACGATGCAACATCCGGCGCGCGCTTGACGTGGTGGAATGGTTGCGCGCACGTTGGCCCGAACAATGGGGAAGCTTGGCGGTCCGTCTCGCCTTGAGCGATGCTGAGTTGGAGCAATGGCGTACCATCGCCGAAACAATAATGACCGGCTTCAATCCGAAAACGGGTCTCTTTGAGCAGTTCGCGGGGTTTTTCTCGTTGGATGACGTGGATCTTTCACGTTATGCCGGTCGATCGGTGCCCATTGACGTGGTACTTGGCCCAGAACAGACGCGTCAATCCCAGATCGTCAAGCAGGCCGATGTGGTGGCGCTTCTCGCGTTGCTGCCGGACGAATTTCCCGGGGACACAGGCGCAAAAAACTTCGGCTACTACGCGCCACGCTGCGCTCATGGCAGCTCACTCAGCCTTGCGATGCACGGGGTCGTCGCAGCGAGACTGGGAGAGACAGAAGCCGCACTGGACTATTTTCGCCGCACGTCGGCCATTGACCTCGAAGACAACCATGCGGCTATTGACGGCGGCGTGCACATTGCGGCCTTGGGTGGAATTTGGTCGATGGTCGTATTCGGCTTTGCGGGGCTAGCGTTGCACGCGGACCATTTAACCTTGAATCCCCGCATCCCAGCGGCTTGGCAGAGTCTTCGTTTTGGATTGCAGTGGCGGGGGCGGTACCTGAAAATCAAGATCGAACACGCTACCGCAAGCCTTGAGGTGACGCTGGATGTGGGAGAGCCAATGACGCTTGTTGTCAATGGGAAGGCTTTCGCGCTAAGTCGAGAGCAACCGCTTTGGGTGTTGACAAACTTTAGTAGTCGATGACCCGCATGGCGTACGACACTATCCGCTGTATCTGAGCGCTGCTGGAAGGTCGTGCCAGCGATAAGACTCATTTGCGTTCTGCGTAGCGCTCTCTTATGCGGTCGCCCACAAACGTGAAGATCTCACACAGGCTTGACGTAGATCAACGCCGTGGCTCCGGATGGTGCTGGAATGAAAAGAGAGAGCGGATTCCATTCGAGCGCGGTTTCGCGTCACAAGGCGAAGCTGGAACCGAGATCGAAAATATCTTTATAAAAAACAAGCTTAATTATTCTGAAGTACTTATTGAATGTTTTTTAAAAACTACATACCGAACGGAGACCGCTGTGGCCAGCATTAACCCTTACGACTTCGGGCTCGAAAAGAACAGTGCTAACTATGTTCCCCTGTCGCCCATCAGTTTCATCGAGCGCGCCGCCTTGGTTTACCCGAACCATGTTGCCGTTATTCACGGGGATTTGCAGTTCACGTGGAAGCAATGCTATGAGCGTTGCTTGCGCCTTGCCTCCGCGCTCAAAAAACGTGGTGTCGGGGTGGGCGATACGGTGGCGCTGATGGCGCCGAACGTCCCGGCCATGTACGAGGCCCACTTCGCGGTGCCGATGATCGGTGCGGTGCTGAATACCCTGAATTTGCGCCTTGATGCAGAGGCTATTGGTTTCATGCTGCAGCATGGCGAAGCCAAGGTTGTCATCGCCGACCGGGAGTACTCCGGGATTATGGCGCATGCTCTGCCAATGCTTGAAGAGCGACCGCTGGTGATCGACATCAATGACCCGGAATATGAAGGCGGAAAGCTTCTTGGTGAAAAAGACTACGAAGCATTCCTGCTGGAAGGCGATGCGAACTTCGAGTGGTCATTGCCCTCAGATGAATGGAATGCAATTGCGCTCAATTACACGTCTGGTACCACCGGTAACCCGAAGGGAGTGGTCTATCACCATCGTGGAGCGTACCTCAACGCGGTGTCGAACATCCTGTCGTTAGGCATGCCGCAACACGCAGTGTATTTGTGGACACTGCCGATGTTTCATTGCAACGGCTGGTGCTTCCCCTGGACCATGGCGGCCAATGCCGGCACCAACGTGTGCTTGCGTCGCGTGGATGCAAAGGCCATATTCCATGCAATCAAGAAGTACAAAGTAACCCATTTCTGTGCCGCACCGATCGTGCATACCATGCTGATCAACACGCCGGAAGAGGCCCGCAGCGGTATCGAGCACAGGGTTTCGGGCTGTATCGCAGGCGCTGCACCGCCGGCTTCTGTCATCGAGGGGATGGAGCGGATCGGTTTTGACATTACGCATGTCTATGGGCTGACCGAAACCTATGGCCCCGCTGCCGTATGCGCCAAGCAGAACGGTTGGGACGAACTTCCTTTGGAGCAACGCGCCGAACTAAACGGACGTCAGGGTGTGCGAGCGCCAATGCAGGAAGACATGGTGGTCATGGATCCGGCAAGCATGGAGCCCGTTCCATGGGACGGTGAGACGATGGGCGAGATCATGTTCCGCGGCAATCTGATCATGAAGGGATATTTGAAAAACCCGCATGCCACGGAGAAGGAGTTTGCTGGCGGCTGGTTTCATAGCGGTGACCTGGCGGTGGTCGGACCAGACGGGTACGTCAAGATCAAGGACCGCTCGAAGGACATCATTATTTCAGGCGGGGAGAACATTTCGTCGCTCGAAGTGGAGGACGTACTTTATCGGCATGCCGCGGTAGTCGGCGCCGCGGTCGTGGCGCGGCCCGACGAGAAATGGGGTGAGGTCGCATGCGCCTTCGTCGAACTCAGGGATGACGGACAAGTCACTGAACTGGAACTTATCGACTTCTGTCGCGAACGCATGGCACGCTTCAAAGTGCCGAAGAAGATCATCTTCGGACCGCTGACAAGAACGGGATCCGGCAAGATTCAGAAGTTCCTGTTGCGCGAACAGGCCCAGGCGCTCTAGCAGCCTAAACTCGGCACACAAGCAGTGAGCGGACTATGAAGATACTGGTTAGCGTGAAACGCGTGCTTGACTACAACGTCAAGGTTCGCGTCAGCCCGGATGGGCGCGGTGTCGACTTGGCCAACGTCAAGATGTCGATGAACCCGTTCGACGAAATTGCGGTGGAAGAGGCGGTACGACTCAAGGAGGCCGGCATTGCGACAGACGTGGTAGCGGTGTCGTGCGGCACGTCCAAGTGTCAGGAGACGCTGCGCACTGCCTTAGCGATTGGCGCTGACCGTGCGATTTTGGTTGAAAGCGATGTCGAACTTCAACCGCTGGCGGTCGCCAAACTCCTTAAGGCGCTGGTAGAGAAAGAGCAGCCACAGATTGTCTTTTGCGGCAAGCAAGCCATTGATGACGATGCCAACCAGACCGGCCAGATGCTCGCTGCGCTCATGGGCTGGCCTCAAGCCACCTTCGCGTCCAAGGTGTTCGTCAAAGACAACACGGCCACCGTCACGCGCGAGGTCGATGGCGGACTGGAAACGTTAGAGCTTCGGCTTCCTGCCGTCATCACCACCGATTTGCGGCTGAACGAGCCGCGCTACGTGACGCTGCCCAACATCATGAAAGCGAAGAAAAAGCCACTCGAGACGATTGCGCCCGAAACGCTTGGCGTGGACGTCACCCCGCGGCTGGAGACCCTCGCAGTGGCGGAGCCGTCCAAGCGCACTGCCGGCATCCGCGTGGCGGACGTAAAGCAGCTTATCGATAAGCTCAAGAACGAAGCGAAGGTGATTTGAATGGCGATTCTCGTAATTGCGGAGCACGACCACATGTCGATCAAGAGTGCGACGCTGAATACCATCGCTGCTGCTAAGGAGATCGGCGGCGATATCGACGTGCTGGTTGCGGGCCACGGTTGCGATGCGGCAGCGCGGGCGGTTGCCGAGATCGACGGGGTCGTGAGGGTGCGCGTTGCGGATGCGCCGCACTATGCCGACCAGTCCGCCGAGAATGTCGCCGCCCTGGTTGTCGTCCATGCTGGCGGATACAGCCACATCGTGGCGCCGGCGACCACCTTCGGAAAGAACATGCTGCCGCGCGTTGCAGCACTGCTGGATGTAGCGCAAATCTCCGACATAGTCGCCGTGGTGTCGAGCGACACCTTTATACGCCCGATTTACGCGGGCAATGCGCTGGCCACCGTCAAATCCCGTGACGCAGTGAAAGTAATCACGGTTCGCAGCACTGGGTTCGACGCGGCTCGCCCAGGCGGGTCCGCGGTGGTCGAAACTTTGCCAGCGGGTGCCGATTTCGCTCTGTCAAAACTGACAGGGCGCGACCTCACGAAGTCGGAGCGCCCTGAACTTGGTGACGCCAGGACCATCGTCTCCGGCGGTCGAGGACTGGGAAATGGGAAGAACTACCACAGGCTGCTCGATCCCTTGGCCGACAAACTCGGCGCCGCGCTCGGTGCTTCGCGGGCAGCCGTGGATGCCGGCTTCGTACCGAACGACTATCAGGTTGGCCAGACCGGCAAAATCGTGGCCCCTGATCTGTACGTCGCCGTCGGTATATCGGGCGCGATCCAGCATTTGGCCGGCATGAAGGATTCCAAGGTAATCGTCGCTATCAACAAAGATGCTGATGCACCGATCTTCCAGGTCGCGGATTACGGCCTGGTGGCCGATTTGTTCGAGGCATTGCCGGAACTTTCCGGCTTATTGACTGAAACCGGGTAGGCCCGGACCGAAGGACACAACGATGACGACGTACGTAGCACCGACACGAGACATGCTGTTCGCGATGAGCGACCTGGCAGGCCTTGCTGAGATCGCAGCGCTGCCAGGCAATGACGAAGTAACGCCGGACCTCGTGGAAGCGATCCTCGACGAGGCGGCGAAATTTGCGTCCGAAGTGCTTGCCCCTATCAATGCTCAGGGCGACCGCCAAGGCTGCCAATGCAAGGATGGAGAAGTCACGACCGCCGACGGGTTCAAGGCCGCCTACAGCAAGTTCATCGAAAGCGGCTGGAACGCCATGCCGGCAAGTCCCGACTTCGGCGGCCAGGGCTTGCCTTCATTGGTGTCCACTGCGGTGCTCGAGATGTGGAAGGCGTCCAACATGGCTTTTTCCTTGTGCCAGATGCTGACCCTCGGTGCAGTTGCAGCTATCGCGCACCACGGGAGTGAACAGGACAAGCAACTGTACTTGCCGAAGATGGTGTCGGGCGAATGGACCGGAACCATGAACCTCACTGAGTCGCAGGCGGGCTCGGATCTGTCCGCGGTTCGCTCCAAGGCGCAGCCCGAAGGGGATCACTACCGCATCTCAGGCACCAAGATCTTCATCACGTGGGGCGAGCATGACATGGCGGAGAACATCATCCACATGGTCCTCGCACGCCTGCCAGGCGCACCGGAAGGCACGAAGGGGATCTCGTTGTTCGTCGTACCTAAGTTCCTGGTGAACGCCGACGGCAGTCTGGGCGAGCGCAACGATCTCATTTGCGCTTCAATCGAGCACAAGATGGGTATCCATGGCAGTCCGACCGCGGTCATGGCCTTCGGCGAAAACGAAGGCGCGATCGGCTACCTGGTGGGCGAAGCAAACCGTGGCCTCGCGTGCATGTTCACCATGATGAACCACGCTCGCCTCAACGTCGGACTCGAAGGCGTAGCCATCTCCGAGCGCGCTTACCAGCAGGCCTTGGGGTATGCGCGTGAGCGCGTGCAGAGCAGTCCCATCGGCTCTCAAGGCGGCGCTCCCGTCGCGATCATCCGCCACCCCGACGTACGGCGCATGTTGATGAACATGAAGGCGCGTATCGAAGCCATGCGGGCGCTCGCTTATTTCACCGCTGCTCAGATGGACAAGGCGCACTCGCATCCAGACCCAGGCGAGCGCAGGAAGCGCCAAACCATCACGGATCTGCTGACGCCCGTTGTCAAAGGGTGGTGTACCGAAAATGCCATCGACATTACTTCCACTGGCATTCAGGTGCACGGCGGTGTTGGCTTCATCGAAGAGACGGGCGCTTGCCAGCACATGCGCGATGCACGCATCACCACCATCTACGAGGGTACGACAGGAATCCAGGCAAATGATCTCATCGGACGGAAGGTGGCTCGCGATAAAGGAGCCGCGGTGAAACTTCTGCTGGATGAGATGAACGCCACCTTGGCTGCTCTCGACGCCGCGGGGGACAAAGAGCTCCGAGTCATCGGTGAATCGCTGCAAGGCGGAACATTGGCGCTGGAGCAGGCAACCGAATGGCTTCTCGCGAACTACGATCGCAATCCAGCCACCGCGGCGGCCGGAGCAGTGCCTTACCTCAAGTTATGCGGCACCGTGATGGGAGGATGGCTCATGGCGCGCGCTGCCTTGGTCGCCACAACCAGACTTTCGACGGCCGACGCCGACTTCCACCGGGCGAAGGTGGTCACCGCGCGCTTTTATGCCGAGCATGTGTTGCCTGAGGCGCAAGCCTATCGCCAGGCCATCGTCAACGGCGCCAGCTCGGTTCTCGCGTTGGAAGAATCACTGTTCTAAGCAGGCCGAACCAATAGGTGTAAGGTGATGAACGAACTCAACGGCTACGACTACGAAGATTTGAAACCGGGCATGAGCGCCACATTTGCGAAGACGATCACTGAGGCAGACATCGTGTTATTCGCCGCCGTGTCCGGCGACAACAACGCCGTGCATATCAATGAGGAGTTCGCTCAAACGACCCGGTTTAAAGGCCGAATTGCTCACGGTATGCTGACCGCCAGCGTGATCTCAGCTGCGATCGCCGGTCGGCTGCCCGGCCCGGGGACGATCTACCTGAGCCAGAATCTGCGTTTCACAGCGGCGGTGAAGCCCGGTGACACCGTCCACGCCACTGTAACCGTCAAGGAAATGTTAGCTGAGAAGCGGCGCGTAACGCTCACCACCGTCTGCCGCGTGGCCAACAAGGTGGTGATCGACGGAGACGCGCTGGTTATGCCTACTTCGAACCAGGCCCGCGACACCTAGTGACGGATGCGAACGCTTTGACCGGCACTCGCGTCCGCCGCAACAAACCGGGCGGCCATAGCATGCCTCCTGCCTGTAAACCCGCAACGAACTTACTTACCGAGAGACGATCATGGCAACTGAAACCACCACCCCATTCGCCGACGTAACCAAGCTGATCCAGCAGTTCAAGGTCCCGGGCCTCGACATGGCGCAGATCATCGAGTCGCGTCGCAAGGATATGGAGGCCCTCGTTGAGGCCAACAAGGCCACCTATGAGGCGATGCAAGCGCTCGCACGTCGGCAAACAGAGATCCTGACCCGGGCCATGCAAGAGATTCAGGAGTCTGCTAAAGCCTTGGCCGCTGGCGGGTCCGTTGGGGCGAACCTCGCGAAGCAGACTGAGTTAGTGCGCGGCGGCTACCAGAAAGCGCTGGCCGATACGAAAAGCCTAGCGGAAATGGCACGCAAGTCGCAGACCGATGCGATGGATATCATCACGCAGCGGGCCACGCAAAGCTTGGAAGAGATGAAAAGACTGATGCAGCCAAACTAAAAGGCGCCCCCATGGACGCGGCGGCCGAAGGTCGCCGCGTGGGCCAGACACCTTTAAAAAACGATGGTATCGCATTCCAAGTATTCGGTAGACCGGTCGGGCAGCCGTCGCGACGCACCCGTGCCCTGGAAGGGAACGCGATAACCCGATCGAGCAGGCGCACCGGAGTGTGAGCGACCCGCAACGCACACAAAAACTCCTCCAATGCTTCGGGTCGATCCAGCGACTATTGACATGAAGCGGCATGTGAAACGCGCTTCACCCTATCGCGAACAACACACAGCCCGGTTCGTTGCATGGCGCGAATTCACTGAGCTGGCCCACCGTCGAATGATTTCTGACCATTCGGCACACTTACCGCCATGCCGTCTCCCTCACGGCAAGTTGATAACGACGCTTGGACTGGTGCAGTCTTAAGCCAAAGCACGAATAGATTCCGACTTTTCGCACAGCCATTTCGTTCGAATTAAATTACTGCTTAACCCGTTCGCGTCCACAGGTTCCGACCGTACCTCCTCTCAGTGATTTACTGACAGAGCTCAATCGGCCGTTAGTCGCCCGTGCATTCTAATCCGCGAACCTGAGTAGTTTCCGAGCCTGCCGCGGATTCGTGGCGAAGCCCATAATCGGCTGAGCGCAGAGAAATGATTGGCTGCGGATCTATGTTGTCTCTGCTTGAGAGCCTGCCCAGCGAGGTCAGTTAGTACATCGCAGGCTCTTGTTCTGCACCGACCAGCGGGCGTTTTCCGATTGGGCTGCTCCCGCGGGACGCCGCTTTTGCACTTCGACGCAGCGATCTTCTCGCGACCGTCAGGGAGGTCGTCCCCTGACGCTGAAGCCAATTCGCGCGGGTTGGGAGGCTGCGTTTGCGCAGGCATTCACATGAGCGACGTCTAGAGCTTGCCATGGGTTCTTTGAGAGGAGCGTTAGTTCTTGCTCGTCGCCGATCTCGCACGGCATGACTGTATTGACTTTCTGCGCCAAGTGGTAGAAATGGGCATCTTCAAACAAACGAACTATCCCGTCTACAAGGTGAACCGGGATCGAGCGGATCTCAGTGCAGGCAGCTTCAACGGCGCTGCCGCCCTGTACTTGGGACGGCTCTTCGAATCACATCAATTGACGCGCCCGAAGCCGAGGACGAAACGGCACTCCGGGGCAGGGGACTAAAGCAAGATGATTGGTTTGACAGAGATTTGCCTCCTATCGACTGCGGCCGTGCTTCTGTTGCTTCGTGCACTGCCATACCTTCGACCTTACCACCCACTGTTTGGCGGCGGTGGTGTGCTACTGCTGATTACCGCAGTATTTCCGCGGACAGGTAATCCTCTAGGACAATTTCTCTTCGGGACGGCGGGAGGTGGCCTGCGCCTACCACGCGAATTGTTCGGGATCGTGTGGTGGATTCTAGGTGCGTGGTTGTTCAAAAGTCTGCTTGATCTAGTGCTACTCCGAACGTTTTTCCCCGATAATGACGAGCCTCACGCGCGACGCCTGTTCGCGGACCTTGCATCGGGTCTTATCTATGCCCTTGCGTTTGTCGGTATTGTCGGCACTGTCTTCAAAGAACCGGTCTCAACCTTCCTGGCCACTTCTGGCGTTCTGGCAATTGTCCTCGGCCTCGCACTGCAAAACACCTTGGGCGACGTGCTTTCCGGTCTCGCGATAAACATCGAGCGTCCGTTTGGAGCAGGAGACTGGATTACCCTGGCTGACCTGGTTTCTGGTCAGGTAATGCAGGTCAATTGGCGGGCCACCCGCCTTAAGACGTGGTCACATGACACTGTCGTCATACCGAATAGCTTCATCTCAAAGTCTATCGTGACAAATCACAGCCGTCCAAAGGGTCCCCACCGCTGCATTATTAGTCTCAGGGTCGATCTCGCAGTAGCGCCTTCGCGCGTGATCCAAGCGTTAATAGCGGCTGCCACCGGTAGCCCAGACATCGCCCACGGCACCACTCCGCAGGCCTACGCATGTGCATTCACGGACTCCCTCCTGGACTACGAGTTGGCCTTTGCGATCGACAGCTTTGCGCTGACGCCTGGTGCGAAATCCGAGATGATCGAGCGCATAGCGGACGCCCTCCGGGATCTTGACATCCATATTGGCAAACCGGCGATGGATGTCCGCATCGTTGCACAGGGTGATCTCGCTGTCGCCACTGGCGTGCTGCACAGCGCAGCCCCATTACAACCGAACGGAAGGCGATGAAAACGATCGGTAAATGCGAGGGCGTTAGGGAGCCGGATCTCCACGATGCTATCGGTGTCGCAAATGGCGAACCCACTCCCGATGATTTCTGGAGCGGGCCCGTAGATAGGCTTCTTGTTCACTTGGCAACTACCGCTACCGGCCTAAAGACGTCTGAGGCGCAGTCGCGCTTAGCGACCTATGGACCAAACGACGCCGCAATCGACAAGCAGGCGCCGCTGTGGCTCCGATTTCTTGCCCGCTTCCGCAATCCACTCGTCATCATCCTGCTTTTCGCAAGCGGACTATCCGCGGCGGCTGGTGACATGATGAGCTTCATCATCGTGCTGAGCATTGTCATGCTTAGCATGATCATCGATTTCGTCCAGGAGGTGCGCGCCCAGAATGCGGTCGAGGCGCTGCGCCGCTCAGTGGCGGTTGAGGCCACCGTCCGACGTAACGGCACATGCGTGTCGTTGCCGATGGACCGACTGGTCCCTGGCGACATTGTTGAACTGATCGCTGGCGACCTTGTTCCCGCTGATTCGAGATTGCTTGCAAGCCGCGATTTATTTGTAAATCAAGCCCTTCTCACGGGCGAGTCTTATCCGGCTGAGAAACAAGCCGGCGACTTGCCATCCGGTGCCGAGAAGCCGGCAGGAGCATCCAACTCGGTATTTGCGGGCACCTCAGTCATCAGCGGGACTGCGACAATCGTCGTATGCCAAACTGGCGGCAGGACGGCACTCGGACACCTCGCGACGACCCTGGCGGAAAAACCACCTGACACGGCATTCGTGGTCGGTATTCGTCGATTCGGCATGTTGATCATGCGTTTCACCGTGTTGATGGTGCTGTTTGTCCTTGTTGTAAACATCTCGTTTCATCGGCCAATTCTGGAATCGCTAATGTTTGCGGCGGCGCTCGCTGTGGGGCTGACGCCTGAGCTGCTACCGATGATCGTGACGGTGACCCTTGCCCGATCGGCGATTGCACTGGCCAAAAGAAAAGTGATCGTCAAGCGCCTTTCGGCTATACACGATCTCGGCGCCATGAACGTGCTGTGCACCGACAAGACTGGGACGCTGACGGAAGCTACTATCAAGCTTGTCCGCGCGATCGACGGCCACGGCGTCGAAAGTGGCCGCGCCTATGCGGATGCCTATATCAATAGCCGCTTCGAAAGCGGTATGAAAAGTCCACTCGACGAAGCAATACTTGCTGCCCGTCCGTTTGATATGACCGGCTGGAAGAAGCTTGACGAAGTCCCTTTCGATTTTGAGCGACGGCGCGTATCGGTCCTGGTCGAGCACAACGCCAAGCGCCGTCTAGTGGTTAAAGGCGCACCCGAAGACCTGTTGCGACTTGCCGATCGATACGTAACGCAGGATGGCCAAGAACTACCGATCGATCCTGAGACGCGGCGCGTCTTCGAGAAGACTCTCGACGCCCTCGGTGCACAGGGGCTTCGTGCACTCGGCATCGCGAGCCGTGAGGTGGATACAAGCCATCAGACTGCAGCTCTCACCGACGAGTGCAGCTTGACGTTCTCCGGTTATGCCGTTTTTCTTGACCCCCCAAAACCTAGCGCCGGTAAGACGATCAAGGCGTTGTCCGAAGCCGGTATAACAGTGAAAGTGCTTACCGGCGATAACGAACTCGTTACCCGCCACGTCTTCGACGAGATCGGCGTCGCAGTGACGGGCGTCCTCACAGGCGATTCGTTAGCCCATCTTTCGGATGAGGCTTTGCTCGGACAACTCCAGCGGGTGAACCTGTTTTGCCGCATCAATCCACAGCAGAAGCATCGTATCCTGCTGGCCCTCAAGCGGCTTGGAAACGTCGTTGGTTTCATGGGAGACGGCATCAACGATGCTCCGGCGCTGCATGCGGCAGACGTCGGGATCTCTGTTGATGGGGCCGCTGACGTGGCGCGCGCCGCCGCAGATCTCATCCTGCTCGAACATGATCTGTCGGTTGTGCGGGACGCTGTAGTCCAAGGACGCAGTGCCGTGGAGAATGTGTCCAAATATGTCTTGATGGGGGCTAGCTCTAATTTTGGCAACATGTTCAGCATGGCGGGCGCGGCGCTTATTCTGCCTTTTCTCCCCATGTTGCCAATCCAAATATTGCTCAATAACCTCATCTACAACGTCTCCGAAATCGCCATTCCTTTTGATTGCGTCGATCCGGAGGCGGTCAGTGCACCAATCAAATGGAACATCAACCTGATCCAGCGATTCATGGTCGTGTTTGGGCCAATCAGCTCCGTCTTCGACTTCCTCACGTTTTACGCATTGCTCCATCTGTTTAGGGCAGGTCCCGGGCTGTTTCAGACCGGATGGTTTATCGAATCGATGACGACGCAGATACTGGTCGTTTTCTGCATTCGCACACGACGATGGTCGTTCTCCAGCCGGCCGAGCTGGTTTCTGGTTGGCATCTCTCTGTCTGCTGTGGCCGTGGCGATCGGCCTTCCACTTCTTTCTGTGGGAAAGTGGTTCGGTTTTGTGACGCCACCTCCGATGGTGTTTGTCTACGTCATCCCCGTGACCGTTGCATATCTCGTGCTTGTCGAAATCACAAAGGCCGCCTTCTACCGTTTTGGCTTAAAAAGCTGACGGTGTTGCCGCACATTGCAGCATAGATTCCCCGTATCGGCTCGCGATTTATCGGGCAGGCAATCTTGTTACAAACACTGACGCCGGGTAGGTGGCTAATTTAGTCAACTCCGCGTGCCGCTGTGGTCCATCGACCCGCCGAGCCACTGCGTCGGTCGGCAGGCGCGGGACTAGTCAGATCACGGCGATGTCGTTCTCGACATTAGTCGTGCCAGCTGCGGCCCAAGCGGCGGCGGTTGCCTCGTCCCGCTCATACCAGGACTTTACGTTCCCAGTCAACTTCACTTTTCCACCCTGTGCGGTGACGTTGATCGTCGCGGGATCAAACCACGACCTGTCCAATGCGACGATAATATCGTCTCTGATTTTTGACGTATTTGGCCGCGGCTTGATGGTGATCTCGTTTGAGACGCCGACTACACCCCATAGTCCGCGGACATCGTACGCCGCGGCGTCTTGCTGATAATGCCAATCGACTTCGCCGGTGAGAGTAACCCAGCCTTTTTCCACTTTAGCCTTAACCGCGTCGCTGGGGATCGCTGTGTCCCATTTCATACGACTTACCGCCGCGGAAGCAATTTCTTCGTCGCCATGTTTTACGTTGAAGGGCAAACGAACCTCAAGTTCCTCGGCGACTGCCTTGACGTCCTTAAGCCGGCGCGTAACCTTCTCCGCTGCAAATTTCTCCGCATAGCTATCTACGTGACCCAAGAGAGTCACGACACCAGCTTTCGCAGTTACGCCGATGTGAGCAGCGTTTACGCTCGGTTCCCACTTCAGTCCGTCAAGCACCGCTTGTTTCAATTGTTTATCGTCAGACACGATGAATCTCCTAATTTGATACAGAACTCATGACGCCCTGAATGCATGAGGCACTACCATGCAAGGGCACGCTCGGAAAACAAATAACCGGCCTGTCCCTTCCGATGTAGGGGATGGCACCGCGACCGGTGACGGCTGTTAATATCCCTGAGTCGTATTCGAGCCAAGGCTTTTCACGCAAGCGCTATCGCGGCGCCGCTATCTTCAAGCGTGGGGTAGTCGATATAACCGTGGGTGCCGCCACCATAGAACGTTTCCGGCCCCATCAGGTCGTTAAGCGGACCATTCACTCTAAGCCGCTCCACGAGATCGGGATTGGCCATAAATAACCGTCCAAACGAAACCAAATCAGCGCGGCCGCTCGCCACCGCATCGATCGCCATCTGTCGGTCATAGCCGTTGTTGACCATCCAGACGCCGTCAAAGCAGTCATGCAGGGCGGCATAATCAAACGCAATACTGTCTCTGGCGCCCCCAGTCTCGCCCTCCACAATGTGCACATACGCCAAACGAAGGGGATTGAGGGCTCCTACGACATGCTCAAAGAGCGCCTGCGGGTCACTGTCCCGTGAATCGCCGGCGGTCGAGACAGGGGATAGCCGAACCCCGAGGCGGTCTGCGCCAATGGCGTCAGCGCAAACCCTAGTAACTTCGAGAAGGAGTTTCGAGCGGTTCTCTATGGAGCCACCATATGCGTCGGTCCGGTGATTGGTGCCATCACGCAGAAAAGCGTCAAGCAGGTAGCCGTGGGCTCCATGCAGTTCAACTCCATCGAATCCGGCCTCGACGGCTCGGATGGAGGCGTGACGGAAATCCTCGATGATGCCCGCGATCTCCTCTAACCGGAGAGCGCGCGGCATTGACACATCGACAAAGCCCTCTTTAGCCAAGAAAGTTTTGGTTTTCGCCCTAATCGCTGAAGGGCCAACGGGCGCCTGCCCGTCTGGCTGGAAACTAGTGTGAGAGACACGCCCCGTATGCCACAACTGAACAACGATTTTTCCGCCTTTCGCATGCACGGCGTCAGTAATTTTCTTCCAACCTCGTACTTGATCGTCCGTATAACATCCGGGCGTACCCGCGTAGCCCTGCGCCTGTGCCGATATCTGGGTGGCTTCTGCGATGATCAGGCCTGCCGTGGCGCGTTGGACGTAATACTCGAGAGCAAACCGACCTGGCACTAAGCCTGCGCCGGCTCGGTTTCGCGTAAGGGGCGCCATGACGATGCGATTGGCGAGTTCGAAGGCACCTGCACGCATGGGCGCGAACAGGGCCTCGGCTGAGCGGGCTGGGTAGGTTTTTTTCATTCGATGGCTCACAGATTGTGGATAGCGGATTTGTGTACTTATGCCTTGACGGCAATAGGAAGCACCTAACGACCACGACGACTATCGAGACCAGTATGCTTCTCGACCGTAGAAATTATGGAGCTGAGTCTCATACATGCGGCTCAGAGGAATTGCGTCCACGTACGCTGGACAATGCTCAACGGCGTCTCGAGTCAGCGACGTTAAAACAGTAGAGCAGTCCGAGTCCACACGCTCGACCCAATCGGTCGAGACTAATACTTCTCTTGGGCTGTCCCACCAGTCTCGCGTATCGACTGTCATGTAGCGCACCACCCATGCCTCATCGTCGAACACAACGTCAGCAACGTGCCCAATGATTCCGTCAGTGGTCGACACGGAAAAGCTTCCTACTTGTCGCCCGCTCAGCAGATGTATGTTTTCTCGTGAGCCTTTAACGTGAAGCGTCGGACGCAATCGCAACGATTCGAGTACCAGCCGTGAGTCCTCGGACGCAAAGCGAGACATATGGGTCGGTGTCGCTCTGGCGGCCCAATAGGGTTTGCATCCGTAATAGTTGAAAAGCTTGGTTTCCTGAAGGCGGGAAACTGGTCTTCCGGTATCGATGGGAGGACTTTTCTTCATTTGCCGCTTTGTCAAATTGAATGTGACAACGCCTGCCTCGAAATCGACCCCCCCAATAGAAAGAGGCGATACGCATACTTCCTGCCAGTCGTTCCATCCTGTGGCCTCAATAACGATAAAGCGGATTCCCCACGTTTCGTCGTCGAAATAGATATGCTTCACCTCGCCGAAATGGCCATCCAGGCAAATGACCCTGCAGGATTTAAGATCTTCTACACTTCTCAACATACCGGGGTCCTGTTAAAAAAGATTGGCTAATCTGCCTGCTCGCCGAAGCCACCCGCGAGGTTTATACAACCTGTTAAATCACTCTCGTCAGCTTGATGCATACACGCCGCCATGCCGTTGCGCGAATTGGTAAGCGTAGAGATGAAGTGCTACAGCCGCTAGAGTCGGAATCTACTCATGGAGACTTGCGGCTTGATCGAAATGGGTTGCGCACTTCCCGGCAATAAAGCAGCAGGGATACAGATCCTCTCTCAATGTCGCGGACTAAGAAAACGAATTAAACACCTTTGACTGAGTAGTTTCCGAACTCCCGTGCAATGGACGATCACAACTAAGATAGGAGTGTTGGCTATCCGGCTCAATTTCATCGACAGCAAAGTCCCGAATGATGTGGAAACCATGCCAGAAAAGTTCGATTCTCAGTCTCCGGTAAGCGCTTCCGCCACCAACGACCCGTACGTTGTACGGCTGTCAGACGGGCCAGACGCGATCGGCGCACCTCAAGCCCAAGACCAAGACCTCCCCGAATCTAGCGCACTACTTTTGGAAGCACGGGCTGAGGTCGCATCATTGCAAGATGAGTTTTTGCTCGCTAAAGCCGAGACAGAAAATGTGCGACGCAGGGCCCGGGAAGATGTGCAGAAGGCACGCAAATTCGCGATTGAAAGCTTCGCTGAGAACTTGCTGCCCGTACTCGATAGCTTGGAGGCAGCGCTTGCTCATTCATCCGGTGACTTTGAGAAGGTCCGCGAGGGACTTGAAATCACTCTGCGGCAATTGATTAGCGCATTAGAAAAGGGCCGTATTGTCGAAGTGAATCCTGTCGGCGAAAAGTTTGATCCCCATATACATCAGGCGGTTACGGTCGTGCCGGCAGATCAAAAAGCGAACACGGTGGTGAAGGTGCTGCAAAAAGGCTACGTGATAGCAGGGCGCGTGTTGCGTCCGGCGCTTGTGACGGTCACCGCCCCAACTTAAAGCTTTTCCTTGGAAAGTCTGTTTTCATCTCAGACATCGCAAGGTGTGAAAGTCGGCTGCAATTTGCCGACATGGTGCTTGTTGCGGGCAAACTTCTTGAGAAAATTTTCAAATGAACAGGAACTATGCAGAGGCGCATCAGTGTTCGCGAAGTGTTCGCAATCGGGCAAGACGCGAACGGTCAAACTTGGCGTACAGGGTTGAATATTAAGCGACCGTTTGAAGTTCAATGAGAAAGCACGGTGAAGTCCGATGCAGGACGCGCCACAATCAAAGTCAGGAGAGTGATTAAAATGGGCAAGATTATTGGTATCGATCTGGGAACGACGAACTCGTGCGTGGCGATCATGGAGGGCAACACGGTCAAGGTGATCGAGAACGCGGAAGGCACGCGTACAACGCCATCGATCATTGCATATGTTGACGACAACGAGATTCTTGTCGGCGCGCCAGCGAAGCGCCAGTCGGTCACGAATCCGCAGAACACGCTCTACGCCATCAAACGGCTGATCGGACGTCGGTTTGACGAAAAGGAAGTGCAAAAGGACATCGCGTTGATGCCCTACAAGATTGTGCGCGCCGATAACGGCGACGCCTGGGTCGAAGTCCGTGGCAAAAAACTCGCACCGCCGCAAATCTCGGCCGAAGTGCTGCGCAAGATGAAGAAGACCGCCGAAGACTATCTCGGCGAAGAAGTGACGGAAGCCGTGATCACGGTTCCGGCTTACTTCAACGACAGCCAGCGTCAGGCCACGAAAGACGCCGGCCATATCGCGGGTCTTGAAGTGAAGCGAATCATCAACGAACCGACCGCAGCCGCACTGGCGTTTGGCCTGGACAAGAACCAAAAGGGCGACCGCAAAATCGCGGTGTACGACCTAGGTGGAGGCACGTTCGACGTATCAATCATCGAGATTGCGGATATTGACAAAGAAAAGCAGTTTGAAGTGCTTTCCACAAACGGTGACACGTTCCTTGGCGGTGAGGATTTCGACCAGCGCATCATCGAATACATCATTGGCGAGTTCAAGAAGGAACAAGGCGTCGATCTGTCGAAGGACGTACTCGCGCTGCAACGCCTGAAGGAAGCGGCGGAAAAAGCGAAGATTGAGTTGTCGTCAACTACCCAGACTGAAATCAACCTGCCGTACATCACGGCGAATGCTTCAGGTCCGAAGCACTTGAATCTGAAGATAACCCGGTCGAAGCTGGAGTCGCTGGTTGAAGACCTGATCGAGCGCACCATGGAACCGTGCCGTGTCGCTATCAAGGATGCAGGCGTGAAGGTCGGCGATATCGACGACATCATCCTGGTCGGCGGTATGACGCGTATGCCGAAGGTGCAGGACAAGGTCAAGGAATTCTTCGGCAAGGAACCGCGTCGTGACGTGAACCCGGACGAAGCCGTGGCCGTCGGCGCCGCAATTCAAGGCCAGGTTCTGTCGGGCGATCGCAAGGACGTGTTGCTGTTGGACGTGACGCCGTTGTCGCTGGGTATTGAAACCCTCGGTGGCGTGATGACGAAGATGATCAACAAGAATACGACTATCCCGACCAAGCACGCACAGATCTACTCGACGGCTGACGACAATCAGGGTGCCGTGACCATCAAGGTGTTCCAGGGCGAACGCGAGATGGCGGCTGGGAACAAGCTGCTGGGCGAGTTCAACCTCGAAGGCATTCCGCCGGCAGCACGCGGCACGCCGCAGATCGAAGTGAGCTTCGACATCGACGCGAACGGCATTCTCCACGTCGGCGCGAAGGACAAGGCGA
>NZ_JBSIPA010000300.1:0-8064 GCF_053574605.1 Caballeronia sp. M23-90
GCGTCCGAGTGCGTCAATGGCAAGCGATTCAAGAGAGTAACCGCCCGAGAGAATCTTGCGGCCGAATTCCGTATCCCAGCCTTCATAACGGTGCTTCTTGAATTCCTCCAGCTTGTCATTTTCAATCCTGCATCGCCACGCGGAGTAGCCGGGCGATCTCCTGCCTTATCGACCCTTACCGGCCGATCTCCGACCGGCGCCTCTGTCCGAGGCGGTTTTTTCCGTCCGGCGACGCTGCCGGTACGAACGGGGGAACGCGCCGGCGATGCCGGTCGCGGATGTTTCGCTGTCAGTTTGACGCGCATAGATTCTCAGGCTGCGATCGCGCGCAGCAGCTCGGTTTCGACCTGGATTTGCGTCCGGTTGTCGGATAGGGTTTTGCCGTCGAGCAGGAACACGTCTTCCACACGTTCGCCAAGCGTGTTGATCCGCGCCGCATGGACGCCGATCCGGTGCTGGGCGAGAACCCGCGCGATCGAATAAAGGAGGCCCTGCCGGTCGTTGGCCGACACGGACAGGATGTAATACTGACCACGTTCGTCGGGACGCAAATCCACGCGCGGTGTGATCGGGAAAGTGCGCACCAGCCGGGAAACCCGTCCCTTCGACGGTTCCGGCAAAATGCCCTCGGCGGTGAGCAACATGCTCAACTGCTGTTCGACGAGGTTGGCAATGTCGCGATAATGCCCGTCATGGTCCGGATGCGCGACCAGAAAATTGTCGAGCGCATAGCCGTGGCGGGTCGTTGTAATACGTGCATCGAGGACGGACAGGCCGTTTTTGTCGAAATAAGCGCAGATGCCGGCAAACAGGTCCGGCCGGTCCTTCACGTACACGAGTACTTGGAGCGCCGCGCCGATCGGCGATGGGCGCGCCCGCACGATCGGCTTTTCACTCTCGACGTGCTTGTAAAGCACGCGGGTCTGCCAGGCGATATCGGCAGCGTCATGGCGCAGGAAATAGCCGACATCCAGCTTGTCCCACAACGCTTTTTCCGCGTTCTCCGGCACCGTTTCAAGGCGCAGCAGCGCAAGCGCGTCTTCCTGGCGCGACTTGAGCTCCGAGTGCGCGTGCATTTCGGCGCCGCCGAGCACGGCACGGGTGGCCCGGTACAGATCCTCGAGCAGCTTGCCTTTCCATGCGTTCCAGACCTTGGGGCTCGTGCCGCGGATATCGGCGACGGTCAGCAAATACAGCGCGCTCAGCCGGCGCTCGGTCTGCACCATCGATGCAAACCGCTTGATGACTTCCGGATCGCTCGTGTCCTGCTTCTGGGCGACCTGGCTCATGGTCAGGTGCTGTTCGACGAGCCATACGACCAGGTCGCTGTCGTCGGCATTCATGTTGTGGTCGCGGCAAAAACGCCGGGCATCGACCATGCCGAGCGTGGAGTGATCGCCGCCGCGGCCCTTCGCAATGTCATGGAACAGCGCCGCCACGTAGAGCACCCACGAGCGTTCAAAATTGCCCATCAACTGCGTGCAGAACGGATACTCGTGCGCGTGTTCGGCCATCGCAAAACGGCGGATATTGCGCAACACCATCAGGATGTGCTGGTCGACGGTGTAGACGTGATACAGGTCATGCTGCATCTGCCCGACAATGCGCCGGAAATTCAGCAGATATCGGCCGAGCACGCTTGTCTGGTTCATCAGCCTGAGCGCGTGCGTGATGCCTTCGGGCGCCTGCAGGATCGCCATGAACAGGCGCCGGTTTTCCGGGTCGCGGCGCCAGTCGCGGTCCATCAGGTCGCGTGCGTTGTAGATCGCGCGCAACGTCCTCGCCGATAACCCCTTCACCCCGCGCGTTTGCTCATACAGCAGGAAGGCTTCGAGAATAGCGTTCGGCTGACGCTCGAAGACATCGTCGCTGGCAATTTCGAGCATTCCCTGCTTCTCGACGAAGCGCTCGTTCAACACGCGCGTCACGCCGCTCGTCGATGGAAACAGTTGCGCTTCCACGTTCTGGATCAGGATGGTTGCGAGCTGCGTCACGGCTTTCGCGGCCCAGTAATAGCGGCGCATGAGCTGTTCACTGGCGCGTTTGGACGATGTCGCCTTGTAACCCAGGCTTTCCGCGAGCGCGGTCTGCAGATCGAATACGAGAATGTCCTGCCGGCGCTTCGCAATCACGTGCAACCGCGCTCGCAGCGTCTTCAGGAAACCTTCGTTGCGCCGCAACTCACTCGCTTCACGCTCGGTGATGAGCCCGCGTGAATCGAGTTCGCGCCAACTGCTGCCAAAACCCGCCGCACGCGAAATCCACAGGATCAGTTGCAGGTCTCGCAAGCCGCCGGGGCTTTCCTTGATGTTCGGCTCGAGGCTATACGGCGTGTCCTGGTATTTCGCGTGGCGCTGGCGCATTTCCAGCACCTTCGCCTGGAAAAACGCACGCGGATCGAGCGTCTGCTGGTAGCGCGCTTCGAAGGCATCGACCAGTTTCTCGTTGCCCACGATCCGACGCGCTTCGAGCAGCGACGTCCGGATGGTGATGTCGTTGCTCGCTTCGTGGATGCACTGCGACACCGAGCGCACGCTGCTGCCAATCTCGAGCCCGAGATCCCACGCCATGCCGATCAGCTTTTCGATACGTGCACCAAGCGTTTCCACCTGATCGGGCGTCTCGTGATCGGGCAGCAGGACGAGGATATCGATGTCCGAATACGGCGCGAGCTCGCCGCGCCCGTAACCGCCGACCGCCAGCAACGCCGCTGATGCCGGCATCTCGCACGCGTCCCACGCGCCCTTGAGGGCGTCGTCGGTGGCGCGGGCGAGGGCATGCATCAGGCCATCGACATTGGTCGCGCTCTTGAAGCGCTCGAGCAGCGCGGCTTTCGCTGTCTTGTACGAGGCTTTCAACGAATCGGCAATAGGCGGGGCGTCGGCGGGTACGCTCATGGGCAGGCGGATCGTGAGGTCAGTGGAAGAACGTTATATTCGACGAAACGCTGCGCTCGCCGTCTTTCAATGCGCCGGACCGTGCCCCGAACAGTTGCGCGAGATACCGGGTCTCTCGCGGGGTGCTTCCGATCAATCAAGCCGTCGCGGCGATCAGCTCGGAAGGTGCCTGCGTTCCGGCCGACACGGTCAGCACTTCATAACCCGTCGGCGTCACCAGCACCGTATGCTCCCATTGCGCCGACAAGCTGCGGTCGCGGGTCTTCACGGTCCACTGATCAGGCATGGTGCGGATATCGCGGCGACCGGCGTTGATCATGGGCTCGACGGTAAAGATCATCCCGGCCTGCAATTCGATGCCCGTACCCGGGCGGCCGTAATGCAGCACTTGCGGGTCTTCGTGGAACACCTTGCCCACGCCGTGACCGCAATATTCGCGCACCACGCTGTAACCTTGCGCTTCGGCATGTTTCTGGATGGCGTAGCCGATATCGCCCAGATGCGCGCCCGCCTTGATCTGGTCGATGCCAAGCCACATGCAGTCGAAGGTGGTCTGCACCAGCCGCTTGGCCAGGATGGAACCTTCGCCGACCAGGAACATGCGGCTGGTATCGCCGAAATAACCGTCCTTGATCACCGTGATGTCGATATTCAGCGCGTCGCCGTTCTTCAACGCCTTGTCGCCGGGAATGCCGTGGCAGATCACGTCGTTGACGGAAATGCAGGTGGCCTTGGGGTAGGGCGGATAGCCCGGCGGCTGGTAATTCAGGGGCGCGGGCACGGTGCCCTGTTCCTTCGCCATGTATTCGTGGCAAAGGCGGTCCAGTTCGCCGGTCGTTACGCCCGCGACAATGTGGGGCGTGATGAAATCGAGCACCTCGCTCGCGAGCCGGCAGGCGATGCGCATTTGCGCAATATCGTGATCGTTTTTCAGCGTGATGGACATGACTTGTATCGAAAATGCGTGTTAGCGGCTTGAAACGCCAATCGCGCATTATCGCACCTTAGGCGGCACGCCGCAGCGGAAAACCAGTGAGGTTTGCGCCAAAAGCGCCGCCCGGCGCGGCACCGGCGGCTTTGGTGCATCCGGAAACGCAGTTCGGAACGACTTCTTGCAGCCCGTCAGGCAGCTTGAAACGCGACATTGGTGCGTGATATACTCGCTGGCTAAGTCTGCATCCACTTTGCAATCGTCTTTTCAATGCCTTTTTCCAGAAACCCCGGTTTCCGGGCAAGCCGGCGAAAAGCCCATCAAGAAGAGATCGGACTTGAATCGCAAGCCGGCGCACCCAGGGTGTCCGACGCCTCGAAAAGCTAAGAAACACGAGGCGCCCGATGCGGCAGCCGGCTTAAGACCCAACCCTCGCGGAGAACTCTCATGGCAGTAACAATGCGTCAAATGCTGGAAGCCGGTGTCCACTTCGGTCACCAAACGCGCTTCTGGAATCCGAAGATGGCTCCGTTCATTTTCGGTCATCGCAACAAGATTCACATTATCAACCTCGAAAAAACGCTGCCGATGTACAACGACGCGCTGAAGTACGTGCGTCAACTGGCAGCAAATCGCGGCACGATCCTGTTCGTCGGCACGAAGCGTCAGTCGCGTGACACGGTGGCAGAAGAGGCGCAACGCGCTGGCATGCCGTTCGTGAACGCACGCTGGCTCGGCGGCATGCTGACCAACTTCAAGACGCTGAAGGTATCGATCAAGCGCCTGAAGGACATGGAAGCAGCGCTGGAAGCCGGTGAAACGGAACGCATGAGCAAGAAGGAAGCGCTCCTGTTCGAACGCGAAATGGCCAAGCTCGTGAAGTCGATTGGCGGCGTGAAGGACATGGGCGGCATTCCGGACGCGATTTTCGTGGTTGACGTGGGTTACCACAAGATTGCCGTGACCGAAGCCAAGAAGCTTGGCATTCCGGTTATCGCGGTGGTCGACACGAACCACTCGCCGGAAGGCATCGACTACGTGATCCCGGGTAACGACGACGCCAGCAAGGCTGTCGCGCTGTACACGCAAGGCGTGGCCGACGCGATCCTGGAAGGCCGTTCGAGCGCGGTGAACGAAGTGGTGCAGGCAGTTCGCAGCGGCGAAGGCGACGAGTTCGTTGAAGTCAACGCAGAAGCGTAATTTGCAAAAGATGACGCCGATGTGATGTATCCGGCTAGAAAGGGGGCTTTGCGAAAGGCCCCCTTTTTTTAGCCAGGCTCGTTTGGCCAGCCTCAGTAAGCGCTGAGCAACACGCGGGTCATCGAATAGTGTTGAAGTAACAAGCAGTACCCCATTCTGGCCGCGGGTGATTTTCGCCGGCGGCGCGTGTCAATAGTGCGATTCACGTGCCTTCAAGCTAAGGCTAAGGCACGGCACAGACTCAAGGAGCAAATGATGGCGGCAATTACCGCAAGCATGGTGGCAGAACTGCGCGCAAAGACCGACGCGCCCATGATGGAATGCAAGAAGGCGCTGACCGAAGCCGATGGCGACATGGACCGCGCTGAAGAACTGCTGCGCGTGAAGCTCGGCAACAAGGCGAGCAAGGCTGCATCGCGCGTGACGGCTGAAGGCATCGTCTCGGCGCATATCGCCGACGGCGTGGGCGTTCTGGTCGAACTGAACTGCGAAACCGACTTCGTTGCCAAGAACGACGACTTTCTGGCGTTCGGCAAGACGGTCGCAGAACTGATCGCGAAGAACCATCCGGCTGATGTGGCGGCCCTCTCGGCGCTGCCGCTGGAAAGCTCGACGGTTGATGCAGTGCGCCTCGCACTGATCGGCAAGATCGGTGAAAACGTCTCGGTGCGCCGTTTCGTGCGTTTTGAATCCGCCAACAAGCTCGCTTCGTACCTTCACGGTACGCGCATCGGCGTGCTGGTCGAATTCACGGGCGCGGACGAGCAGGTCGGCAAGGATGTCGCCATGCACGTTGCAGCAATGAAGCCGGTTTCGCTGTCGTCGAACGACGTGCCGGCGGAATTGATCGCGAAGGAACGCAGCATCGCTGAGCAAAAGGCTGCTGAATCGGGCAAGCCGGCTGAAATCGTCGCGAAGATGGTCGACGGCAGCGTGCAGAAATACCTGAAGGAAGTGTCGCTGCTGAACCAGACGTTCGTCAAGAACGACAAGCAGACGATCGAGCAGATGCTGAAGGCCGCAGGCGCATCGGTGCAGAAGTTTGCGCTGTTCGTGGTCGGCGAAGGCATCGAAAAGCGTACGGACGACTTCGCTGCCGAAGTGGCTGCCCAGGTCGCCGCTGCCAAGCAAGGCTGAGAAGCAGGTCCTCGCATGACGTTTCAAGCGGTGGCGGGTGTTCGCAACTGACGCTCAGCCGGCCCGTCCAACCGGGCCGCTCGACCGATGCACAGCTCGCCGCCGTGTTGTCACAGTTTCAAAAAGCAGTCGGATGCGGGTCTGGCGTTCCCATCGAGGAACGCTCGTTCCGTACCCTCATAGCGGCCAAAACCGCGCCGGATGGGCAAACCGGGGTCAACCCGTTATGCCGCCGCGGCTTGCCCAATATGGGATGCTTGCCGTAAATATCGTTTCACCCCTACAGTTCTACGTTGTTGCACTCCCTCTCGGCGCGAAACCGGAAATCTCATATGCCCACAGCCTACAAACGCGTACTCCTCAAACTCTCCGGCGAAGCACTCATGGGCGACGATGCCTTCGGCATCAATCGCGCGACAATCGAAAGGATGGTGGCAGATGTTGCGGAAGTGGTGCGCATGGGCACGCAGCTCGCGGTCGTGATCGGTGGCGGTAATATCTTCCGCGGTGTTGCGGGCGGCGCGGCCGGCATGGACCGTGCAACAGCCGATTACATGGGCATGCTTGCCACCATGATGAACGCGCTGGCTTTGCAGGACGCCATGCGCCATGCCGGTATCGAAGCGCGCGTGCAGTCCGCGCTGCGCATGGACCAGGTGGTCGAGCCGTACATTCGCCCGCGCGCGATTCGTCAGCTCGAAGAAGGAAAAGTGGTTATTTTCGCGGCCGGCACGGGTAACCCGTTCTTCACGACCGATACCGCTGCTGCCCTGCGCGGTGCGGAAGTCGGCGCGGAAGTCGTGCTCAAGGCGACCAAAGTGGACGGTGTATATTCCGCCGATCCCAAGAAAGATGCGAGCGCCACGCGTTACAGCACGATCAGCTTCGACGAAGCGATCGGCAAGAACCTGCAGGTGATGGACGCGACGGCGTTTGCGCTGTGCCGCGACCAGAAGCTGCCGATCCGGGTGTTTTCGATCAATAAACCGGGGGCGCTCAAGCGCATCATCCAGGGCGACGACGAAGGTACGCTCGTCCACGTGTAAACTCTCGCAGTAAGTAACGAAAGCAGGCTTGAGGCCGAGTGCGGGTTCGTTGGGACCGGCGCCCCCCATGCCTGCACTGCGTGTAACAAAGCAAGTACGGAGGCTGAAATGAGTGTGGCTGACATTAGAAAGAGCGTCGACCAGAAGATGCAGAAGTCGATCGAAGCGTTCAAGAACGATCTCGCCAAGATTCGCACGGGTCGCGCCCATACGGGTTTGCTCGATCATATCCAGGTGGATTATTACGGCTCGAGCGTACCTATCTCGCAAGTCGCGAACATGACGCTGATCGACGCGCGCACGATCGGCGTGCAGGCGTGGGAAAAGAAGATGGTGCCGGTGGTGGAAAAGGCGATCCGCGATTCGGATCTCGGCCTGAACCCGTCGAACCAGGGCGACCAGATCCGCGTGCCAATGCCCGCGCTGACGGAAGAACGCCGCCGCGAACTGACGAAAGTGGTGAAGAGCGAAGGCGAAAACGCCAAGATCGCGATTCGCAACCTGCGTCGCGACGCGAACGAGCAACTGAAGAAGCTTGTGAAGGACAAGGAAATCTCCGAGGACGACGAGCGTCGTGCAAGCGATGACGTCCAGAAATTCACTGACAAAAACGTCGCGGAAATCGACAAGCTGGTGGTGTCGAAAGAAGCCGAAATCATGACGGTTTGAGGCCGATCACGGTCTCTTGCGTCGTGCCGGCGCGTCACTCTGTCGATACTAAGATTCAGCGGCCATGACCTATACCAGCTCTACCGTTCGCGTGCCCGATGTCGCGGCTGTCCCGCGTCATATCGCGATCATCATGGACGGCAATGGCCGTTGGGCAACGCAGCGGCGCCTGCCGCGCGTAGCA
>NZ_JBSIPA010000301.1:0-8058 GCF_053574605.1 Caballeronia sp. M23-90
TGCTCGCCGGACAGGCCGGGCAGACGATGGGCGAGGTCGTCGCGGCGGTGAAGCGTGTGTCGGACATCATCGGCGAGATCAGCGCGGCTTCGTCGGAGCAGACAGGTGGCATCGAGTTGATCAATCGCGCCGTCGCACAGATGGATGAAGTCACGCAACAGAACGCCGCGCTGGTGGAGGAAGCGGCGGCTGCGGCGGCTTCGCTGGAACAGCAGGCTGAGCGGCTGGATGTAGCGGTGGCGGTGTTTCGGGTTTAAAGGGATGGGATTTCGGAAGCGCGGCCTTGCTTTCACGCTACATGCTGCTGCGCTTCGCATGCAGCGGCTAGACATCTCGTGCGGCGTTTCTTAGCGAAGCGCAGCCGCCACCGCCTCGTCGATCTGCAGCGCAAAGCGCGCCTCGACATTGGGCACCGCGTAGCCAATTGACAGTTCCAGATACGCGTCGCCGAGCACCAACTGAACGAATGTCGCTGCCCGCAATGCAGCAGTCGAATCGTCGAATCGCTTTCGCAGGATTTGTGCGGCGAAGGCTCGCACGACCTTTGCACCATTCTCGTAAAACACCTGGCCGAGCTCCGGAAGACGCTCGGCCTCGGCAACGATGGCCCGGTAAAGCCGGAGATAGTCCGGCGTGATAAGACTTCGCGCCAGCATCCATCCCAACTTGCGTAACTCGACCTCGGATGCGCCATCGGTTTGCTCGCCCTGAGCGCCGGCAAGCAGTACGCCCACCTGAGCGCACATCTCGCTGACCAGACCAACGAAGAGTGCCTCCTTCGACTTGAAATGGCGGTAGACGGTCTGTTTGCCGACGCAAGCAGCAGCGGCGACATCGTCCATCGTTGCCAAGCCGAACCCCTGGCTTAAAAAAACGGTTTTCGCGCCGTCGAGAATGGCGGACCGCTTACGGAGTTGCAACGGGCTCAAGTCGGGGAGAGAGGATGTGTTCATGCCAGATAAATAACAGATCATCGAATAGTTGACAAGACTGGTCAGTCTCGTTTAGATTTGTGATAACGAGACTGACCAGTCTTGTTTGCATGTTTTGTCCCTTTACAGGCAATCATCGAGGAGAACGCTGTGGAACTATTCATTACAGGTGGTACGGGCTACATCGGGCAAGCGGTCGCACGCAAGGCAATCAGCCTCGGCCATCAGGTGACGGCGCTGGTGCGCGACGACAGGTCGGCGGCGGCGAGCGCGCTGGTACCGCTCGGCGTGAAACTGCACGGCGGTGACTTGCGTGAGCCACAGTCATTCGCGGCGGCTGCCGGTGCCGCTGATGGTGTGATTCACACGGCGTCGACCAACGATGCTTCCACCGCCGCAGCCGATGAGGCTGCCGTTGTAGCGATGCTTTCGCATTCGCACCCGGGCGCGGCATTTGTCTACACGTCGGGCACCTGGGTCTACGGCAATAAGGCAGGAGAGCCCGCGGCTGAAGCATCGGTGCTGAACCCGACACCACTCGTCGCCTGGCGGCCCGCAGTGGAGCAGCAGGTGCTGGCGCTGGCAGCAAGCCGCTCGATTGCCGCAGTGATCCTCAGGCCGGCGATGGTGCACGGCCACGGCGGCGGCGTCTTCGGCATGATTGCCGGCATGGTCCGTCAGACCGGCACTGTGAGAATCGTCGGAGATGGCCGCAACCACTGGCCCGCGGTGCACGTCGATGATCTCGCCACTGCCTATCTGAGCGCGGTGGAGCGGGCGGCAAGCGGGGACGGTCGAGTGACGGGACAGATCTTCAACGTGGTCGCGGAAAATGCCGTTGCCGTTGCCGGTATGGGCGAAGCGATTCGGGCCTCGGTCGGCGCCGAGCGTGTCGAATTATGGCCGCTCGACGATGCTCGCAAATCGCTTGGCCCGTTTGCTGACGCACTGGCGCTCGACCAGACGATAAGCGGCCAGCATGCCCGGCGCGTTCTTGCGTGGGAACCCCACGGCCCAAGCCTGATTACCGACCTTTCCGCACAGACGCATTTTCAGCAAAGCACCGGAGCATGACGATGGCGTTGAATTTCCAGTCGATTCTCGCGACGATCGCAGCGGTTCTGTTCGCGGTTGCCGGGGTGGTCAATCTCGCGGGGCTCGGCGCGGTGAAGCGCGACTTCGCACGATGGGGTTACCCGGCATGGTTTCCGTTGCTGTGTGGCGCTCTCGAACTGCTCAGTGCAACACTTCTTCCTGGACGGCAAACCAGGGTTTTAGGCCTGACGCTGGCCGGTGCGATCATGATCGGTGCGCTCTTCACGTTGCTACGAAATCGGGAGCCGTTCCGGCATCTCGCCCCGGCGCTGGTCTTTTCGGCTCTCATTGTGGTTACTGCGGCGGTCCACGGTTGAGGCTCTCTCGCTAAATGGAACGCGGCCAGTCTCGATTCACCTTGCAGTATCAAGGGAATAGCAGACGCTTTATTACGGTCGATGTGACGCGTCCAGCGGAGACCAATTCCGCATGCCTCTTTTATGCCGGGATCAGTCCTGCCTCGCGATAACTGTTTATCAAGGCATCGAAGAGGGCGATATCGGAACGGCCACGCGCCATTAATTGCGCGCCTGAGACTGCAGCAAAAATCGCCCGTGCACGATTTTCGGCGTCTTGGGCGCCAACCATCGCGCCCGCCACGATGACCCTTTTAAGCCACGCGACGTTCACTTCCGTGAATGCCCGCACTTCGGCCCTGACGCCCTCGGGAAGATCGTCGTACTCGGCCGTCATGAAGCTGCAAAGACAAATGCGGTTGTCGCTTTCCAACGATTTACGAAACGTATTCGGGTATCTGCGCAAACATTCGGCAGGAGCAGGGGTCTCGATCAAGAAGGCTTCCAGCGTAGCCGCCGAGTCTTCCCAGTAAAGTCTGGCCACCGCGGCGGCAAGGTCCGCCTTGCTGGAGAAATGGTAATAAAGGCTAGCGGCCTTGATACCCAGATCGTCGGCAAGCGCACGCATGTTCAGTCCGCCAAAGCCGTGGGCCTGCGCAATTCTGGTCGCAGCAACAAGAATCTTGTCGCTGGAACTCGGGCTTGTGCTCGGCTGGTTCTTCATAAATCCCTGCGGTGAAAGAAGTGTTGACGACGACAAGTATAGCGTCTATTGTCTACCTAACAAACGTTAGTTAGTTTTATTTGACGCCATATGACCGCTCCCCAACCCAAGAGGCTGCTCTATGAAAAACGACTTATTCTTTCAAGATGCGACAGCGCTGGCCGAACTTATCCGCACCAAGGAAGTTTCGCCGGTCGAAGTCATGCAGGCGCACCTTGACCGTATTGCCGCCGTGAACCCGAAAGTGAACGCGATAGTGACGGTAGCGGACGAAGCGCTGAAGATTGCAAAGGCCGCCGAAGCCGCGGTCCTGGCCGGAGATGAACTGGGTCCGCTGCATGGCGTCCCCTTCACCGTCAAAGATTCGATCGACACGGCTGGCGTGTTGACCCAGCGCGGATCGCCCATCTTCAAAGATCGCCGCCCGGATACCGATGCAAGCAGTGTTGCGCGCATGAAAAAAGCGGGCGGTATCCTGCTCGCAAAGACGAATCTCCCCGAGTTTTCCTACTGGATCGAGAGTGACAATCTGCTGTCCGGTCGTTCGAATAACCCGTGGGATTTGACCCGCACGCCAGGTGGCTCGAGCGGCGGCGAATCGGCGGCAATCGCCTCAGGGATGTCTCCGATTGGACTAGGGACAGACCTCGCTATTTCTGTGCGTGGCCCGGCGGCACAGACCGGCATCACTTCCATGAAAGCTACGCATGGCCGTGTGCCGATGACAGGTATTTGGCCCCGTGCACCACGTCGATTCTGGCATGTCGGCCCGATGGCCCGCTCGGTGCGTGACATCGCGCTGGCGTTTTCGATATTGAGCGGACCAGACGGCAAGGATGCGTTTGCGAGCAGCACGGTCCAATTCGATGCGGGTATGGGTCGCGCCCCGGCTCGTCCCTTACGCGTAGGCTGGATGGTCGGCCCTGGCTTCGGGCCCGTCGATCCAGAGGTTGCGGCGACGGTTAAGGCAGCCGCCGACGCACTAAAGGATCAAGGCGTTTTCGTAGAACACGTCGGTATCCCTGCACTCGAACGCGATTTTGCGCTCGACGTATTCAACAAGCTCCATGTGATGGAAATGAAGCCCGCCTTTGCGGCCGCCACGGCAGGCCGCAGCCAGGATGAACTCTACAAGATGGCCAAGACGATGCTCTCATTGCCTGATACGTCGATGCAGGACTTTATCGAGGCTGAGCAGGCAGCCGAGCGACTGCGCGATGGCTATGCCGACTATTTCACCCGATACGACGCGCTGATCACCCATGTGCTGCCGATCTCAGCTCACAAACATGGCGTCGAAAGCTTCGTCATCGACGGCCAGACGGTAGATGCCACCTACCTGCAAGGCGCAACGGTGCCGCTGAACGTAACTGGCTTGCCGGGCTTGGCAATGCGGTTCGGTACGAGCAAGGAAGGGATGCCAATCAACGTGCAGGTCGTCGGCGCGTGGCAAGCGGAATCCACCATTCTCCACGTCGCCTCCCTGCTCGAAGCGGTGAGCCCGGTACGCAGTCTTCATCCGGCGCTTTGATCTTGAAGGCCTTCGCGAACCATCAGTCCCTGAGGGACACCGAATACGAAGGAGGCATGCTCGCATGCAATGCAGATGCATTTGTCGCACGATGTTTTCTAATAGCGGGCACGTCTGTTCTCGCTAAATACGGATGTTGCTTGGTGTGCAAGGGAAGTCGACACTAAAGACGAGACAAGGGGTCGTTTGGCAAGAGTGCGCGAAGGTCTGCAATACCTTGAAAACGGCCGTTCGATGCGCGGTCCTTCAAAGGTCGATTGGGGGTCGGGTACGGCCGATCGTCCGTAGGGCAGAGCCCGGCCACGAGCGGACAATCGACACCAAACTCTGGATCGCTAACAATTGTCGCTAGAGATTAGATGTCGTTCGTACCCCCAGGCCGGACTCGTGCTGGTCGCCAACGCAAACCACGTCCTCAAGCGTGTCGATAAGGCAGACCGGAACAAAAACCTCGCCGCGCACTCGGATCCAGACTTGCCTCTGGCGGACCATCTCGTCGAAGCGATTTCAACGTTCGTGCACAGCCGAGCGGTGAGCCGACCATAGGCGAATCGATCGAATCATCCGTCGGTGCCAAGTCGACCGTGAAGTCCAAATACGCTTAGCTTTACGCAACAAATCTGACGATGCCGCCGTCCACTCGTAGCGCGGCACCAGTAGTGGCCGAAGCCTGCTCTGAACAGACGTACACAACCATATTTGCAACCTCTTCCGTGGTTGCGAATCGGTTGATGAGCGATGTGGGACGCGTTGTTTTCAGAAATTGCTGCTCGGCGGCTTCTTGGGTGATGCCTTGGCTCTCGGCCCCGGATTTCATCCAGTTCGACATGATTTCGGAGCGCGTCGGGCCTGGAAGGACTGAATTTACCGTTACACCTGTTCCGCCGACTGTTTCCGCAACTCCTCTGGAAATTGCAAGTTGCGCCGTCTTTGTCATACCGTAGTCGATCATTTCCTTCGGTATGGCCAGTGCGGACTCGCTGCTGATGAACACAACTCGTCCCCACCCTTGCTTCACCATTTTCGGTAGGTAATGGCGAGTCATCCTTACACCACTCAAGACGTTGATCTGGAACAGGTCGAGCCAATCATCATCGGTGAGCTCGTCAAAGGGCTTGGGCTTTGCCGTGCCCAGGTTATTGATCAAAATGTCGGCGCCTTCCACTTGCTCGAAAAAAGATGCTGCGCCTTTAGCTGTGGCCAAGTCGGCGACGACGCCATCGATATCGGACTCGGGAAATAGCTGACGTATCTCCTGAACAGCTTTGCTAACCCGTTCTTCGCCTCGGCCGTTTATCACGACAGACGCTCCAGCGCGCGCCAGCCCCTCGACAATCGCTCGACCGATACCGGCGGTAGAGCCCGTTACGATTGCCTTCCGGCCTTTTAGATCGATGTTCATAGAATTTTCCTTAAGCAGATTAGTTGGCGTTGGAGACGCAAGTTGGCCTTTGGCGAAGCGCCTCGGCGAAGCGGATAAGACGGCAGTGCCTTATTGACCACTTCAAGATGACTCTGAAGGACTGTTAATCGTTTTGGAAAGCTTTGAACCCAAAACACTTTCTCGAAGAATGAAACGTAGACGACGTTTTCTCTGTTCTTAACTAGAGGCCAATCGTACAAGCTATCTGCGCCGAAGATAATCCTCAACCCGTTCATAAGATTCATTCTTATAAAGAATAGATCGGGTACCTAAACGGTGGAATTGACGCGGCAACCATGTCTGCCGGTTCATGTCGGTTATTTTTTAGCTTTCGACAGATCACTTCGGGAAGCACACCAAGGAAAACACAGTACTCCACGCGATTTAGCGTCGGATCGTGTACGCGCGAATCATAGGTCCCACGAAGCATGTGGCATAAAAGCCCTGCAAGATGGCGAAAAGGGTTGAGGTTATCAACATGTCGTGGTGACGCGACCTGTTGATCTCCAGATGCGGCAATTCATGCGTTTCCGGTCGGCTCCGCGGGTCGTCGGCAGCAGTTACGCGCCCGCGCCGAAAAGGGACTGTATATGACACGTACCGCACTATCGCGGTCTGCGCGAAGCGTACTGCGTCGACAGCACTCACGCGAACGCATCTCGGTCGCCATTGGCATCTCGCTCAATTGGATGTTCCTGGCGGCCGATGCGCTCGCGGCGGGCCGCCTTCCACAAGGCGGCGGTGTCGCCGGCGCGGGAACCATAACCGCCCAGCCGAACGTACTGGCGATACGCAACCCGGTTCCACCCGCGGGGTGGTCGACTGGAACCGCTTTGATATCGGCAAGGGAAACAGTGTCGCTATCGATAACGGATCGGGCGCCACGCTCAATCGCGTGACAGGCGGTTCGCCTTCGTCGATCTTCGGCAACCTTACTGCAAGCGGCAGCATGAACCAAGCTTCCCAAAAAGGGAACCCGATTTTGGCCGGATTCCCTGTTATCTGATCTTTAAAGCATTTAGCGGCTCGTGAACTTCAACTTCATTGACGTCACCATCCGGCCAAACCCAGAGCTGCCAGTTGTCGATTAGCCATCGGGTCGACAGATGATAGGAGGAAGTTTCGTTTGGAAACACAACATAGCAATTAATCCCGGCCTTATAACCACTGATCGCTATTAGGCCGAGTCGATCCGACTTATCAGGGGCCTCGCAAACCATCATCACCACATGGCTTTCGAATGGCTGCCCCGCAGTGAAACGAAGCAACGTGCCTCGCTTCATTTCCGGGTCGGTGCTCTCAATCAACTTTTTCCAAGTAGTCATTTCAATTTAAGGTCGTGTTGCCCTGACGTATCCGCAGGTTTGGTGGGTCGCAAATCAAGCATACTTACTTCACCCATATGCGTGCCGTTTTTTCCATTGACTTGCTCAAAGCGCCCATGCTGCGAATCAACAGCATATAAGGTTCCATCGTCTGCACGATACACATCTCGGCCGTTGATGCGACTAAGCTGGGAGTCCTTAGTCCAGCCATTGTCAGAAGCAATGGTCTGCGCGGTTTGTTTTACCTGTGCTACGCGCTCTCCGGGCGGCAGATTAACAAGAGACCTTTCAAACGCTTGCGCTTCCGAAAGTGCTTTTGCCTCAGCTGCGGTTCCCTTTCCGCGGCCTTTAGTCGCTAGTATCGCTGCCCAGAACTCGACTCCAGGACCAACCTGATCGCCCGCCGTATAAGGCAAATGCAACCAATCTGCCGAGAGATATCCTGGATCACCGGGTGATGCAAACGGGCCTCCGTTCGGCGCATTCGCAATCATCTCGCCTATCGAAACAAAACCATTCCAAACACCGGCAGCGGAATTTCGAACAGTATCTACAGCCGAGTTGGCCGTGCTTCCCTGTCCGTCACCGTTACCCGTGCTTCTATTATAGAAGCCACGTTGCTTCCGGTGGTCGCGCTACGGGCCGCCCTTTAACTACGATGGCGACACCACGCCCAACCGTAACGGCGAGGACGTACAACTCGGCAAGGGCCTCCATTCGATTCCCTATGCA
>NZ_JBSIPA010000302.1:0-8052 GCF_053574605.1 Caballeronia sp. M23-90
CAGTATCGAGCGCTATGTTCAGCAGTACAACCAGCACAAGCGAGCGTTTGTGTGGACTGCAACAGCCGATTCCATTCTCAAGAAAGTGGCGAAACTATGTAAAGTTATTTCTGGGACAGAACACTAGAGCTCAACGTTGGGTGCGCCGCATTCGATTTTCAGTGGGGCGCTGCGGATTTATTCGTAATGCCATCGTCCGGATGTAGACGGCGGGAACTGCGCGTTGACTAACCGCCCAACTCTCGCCCATACGAAAACCGGCCCGGCGCAGCTAGGTTATGAACAGGAATATGATCGCTTTGGCTCCCCACAAAATTGGAGATGAAAAGCGCGCCTAGGCCGATTCCTCACTCTTATACTGACCGATTTCCCGCTTCTCCGATGACATTGTTGGCATGTTGATGCGATTCGCGGCAAACGAACTAGCGACCATAACTCCGCTTCAGTAGAGCGAGCTACCGGCGCCGGGGCGCTTCAGCTTAAGGAGCACGTCCACGCGGATACCGTCATAAGCTATTTAGCCTGGACTTTTCTTGGCTTCGGCGGTGTTTGTATCTTGCTGTACTCGAACGCTGGCGTGTCCTTGAGCGCTTGCTTCGTCGCGCCTGCCAGATAAAAATTACCGTTACGAATGTCCAGTGATTCAATGGGTACGGCGACGTCGTGCGTGGCAACTCCGAGGAAACCACCAGTGCCAATTATGGCCGCTGAGACCGTAGTGTCCGGAGAAATCACGAGGTCCTTAATCGAGCCGATTTTCTCATTTGTGTCGTTGTAGACCGCTTTACCTAGAATCCCGTTCTTCGCGCTCCACCCTTGCAGCAAAGCCGCCGATTGCTGCACCGTAACGGTCAACGGCTGAGTGCCGGCGACTTGAGCATGCGCATTAACGCTCACTACGCTAATAAGGGCAGCAACAGCAGCGTGGTATGGGGTCTTCATATCTGTCTCTCCTTAGTGAGGTCGTAGCAGGTTAGCAAATCCCGGACCATCTTCGCAAGCAATGGGGCGCCTTGACGTTGCATTTCACACTCGCTCGCCTCAACAACGTAGCTGTTTGCGAGCGGCATCGCTCAGCGCCCTGTTATCAGACGCTCGCCTCGCCTCTGTGATAATTCTCGATAGTACCTTCCGGTTCGTGCAAAGCGGGCAGCTCTCACCCGCGCGGACGGCGGCGCCGCCGTGGAGCCCGCTTGGCGTGAGCCATGGAAAATTAGGAACTTTGTTCCGGAAAGACGAATTAGCAAAACTCGTATTCCTGAGCGCAGATCCTAATAGCCGCCTTGCGTCACTGTGTCAGTTGGGCAAGTACGATAACCGCACGACGCGCCATGGGTTTCCGCCATCGGACGCAGTAAGCGTGTGCGTTCAGCGCGATGGTCAGGGCTAAGCTGAAACATCACCGTTGCGCTTAAAATCCACGGTCACGTGTTCGCGTTGCTCCCCAAGCCCTCAGAAGCACAGTGATTGGACTCCGCGCTTGCCCTGGCCAGGTAAGTAAATGCGAACTTCGCCTTCGTAGTCGATAAGTTTTTGTCGTGCTGGAGGGCGTGCACAGTAAATTAACTTTGCAAGGGGTCAGTTTCGTTTCGCGCGCCTTTTCCGGAAGTAGGTCCCCGCCTTGAAATTTTCAAAATAAATACTATCTTGTTCTACGATCAAGCGTGGCAGAGCAGCGCGTTCGCAGAAAAGAAGTTATTGCCTTGTGCTCCGTCTCCAGGAGTAAAGCGCTGAGAGCGGCCGCTTTCGCACCGCCTGAGGCGGGACTCGCGATGGCCGGGGTGAAAAGTTGACGACTGTTTTTTATACTGGCCCGCGTGGCTGAAAAGACAAGGGATAAACGGACGGCGAAGCTCAATGCGACAGAATCCGCACGTTTAAATACTGTCCAGCAACGTCTTGAATAAATACTTGCGGTAATCTCGTATCTAGGCATTAGCTTGTGGAGGAAAAAATGAACTTAGAGCTGAAGAGATGGAACCCGTTTAAGTTTATAAGGAAGACCGTCGGCGATCCGAGATCGGCCCCGAACGACCGCTCTGTCGAGTCAGGAAATTCGGACCGGACTAAAGTTCAAGAACGATTTGGAAACTTGCCTAATGGCTCGCCTTTTCTTTCTGGCGACCCGGTCATCGCACTCGCAGAACTGTTGCGCGAGCCTTTCGGATTTGGCGAGATTGACCGGTGGTTTGGGGACTTTAGCTCGTCACGTTTCCGACCGCCCGTTGACGTGGTCGACGATGGAGACGCGTTACGAATCACAGCCGAATTCCCCGGAATGGACCGCAATGATCTTCAGGTATCCGTTGAAGGCGGAATGTTGGTTATGAGCGGCGAGAAAACGCAGGACCTTCGCTCGGAGGAGAATGGTTGTTACCGGCTTGAACGCTCGCATGGCAAGTTCACACGAAGCGTCCCGCTGCCCGAGGAGGTTGACCCTAACCGAGCAGAAGCAAGATTTGATAAGGGCGTCTTGAGTCTGCGATTACCCAAGATTGAGTCGTCGCGTTCCTTATCGAAGAAAATTGAAGTTAAGTAGGAGGGCGAAAGCGGCGGGTATTCCCGCCGCTTTTTTTGGTCACAAGGAATGATGTCGAACAACTGACCGGTGCCGGCGATGGCCGTATCATCTTCGGCGCGATTCGAAGCTCAGGACATGCTTGAAATGCCAATGAACACCCCGATCGCCGTCAGGGCAATACCCTCACGAGGCCATCGCCGTATCCTCGACTTCCTCAATTCGTAACCGCAGGCTGCGGCGCAACAGAGCGCCAGCCCGCAGGGCACTCCTTCACATATGGGTAGTACGCTTTCGACCCATCACAGTAGTACCAAGAAGTGTTTGATTTAGCAGAGCCGTCACTCGAGGTTTGCGGCGCCTGCTCCGCGTAGTTGACTGGTGGGGCTGATAGTGCAACCACCGGCGGATAGTAGTACGGAACTGGCGCTACAGGATAGTAATAAGGCACTACCCCGCCAATAAATACGCCCACGCGTGCGGCGTCTGCGGATCCGCACACACATGCCGCAGCAATGGCTGCGGTAGCTATCCCAAGATTTACAAGTTTCATGATGTTCTCCTGGCAAAGACGGACGGTGCTTGAGCGCGTGGGCCGCCATGGCGAGCTCACACTCGAGCGCTGCGACCAACCTGTCTTAACTTAGAAAACCTAGGCTCCGAAATCAATTACAAAATCTGGGGTGAAAATTTCGAACTGTTACTTCTCACGTGCGCAATGGCCGCGACGTTTAAGTGTGCAAACCGACTAGAGGCGCGGACGTTAGCCAAAGTCTCCAGACGAGCCCGCGAACCAATTTTTTGAGCGGGCCTCCTTGATATCTGCTCGTTAACGTTCTATTTTGAATCTCGCGAAGCAACTGGAGGCGCCGCTTCGCGGTCTCGTCCCCTTAACGAACGCGCCAGCAGCAGCAGCGCAGCCGTACGAAGAGGAGAGCATGGCTAGAAGATTTGTGGGGTGAATCGGCTAAACGTTATGCATAAGAGTTGGTTCAGCCAAGATTAAGGGCCTAGTTTCCCTCAGATGCGGGCGTGCAAGCAAGCTTGTTTTGCCGCTCAAGGGGCTGCGGGTTAAAAAGTCAACGGTTCGCTGGGCAACCTGTTGTTCGCTGCGGAGATGAAGGTCGTACTTAACCAACGTTTATTCGGTTTTTAAGTCGAAGCCTCAGCCGGCGCTAAGGCAATACTTAAAAAAGAGGTGCCCAGAATACTGTCGTACGTCGGAGTGCTGCATGGAGCGCGGCTGAATTCATCGAATACATTTGGCACTAAGGATGGTAATTCATTAATTTGGAGATATAAAATGCACGACGTAACTGAAACGTTCTGGAAGGGATTCGTAATTAGGGTTCGCCCAATTACCGTGCGCCATCTAGGAGCTCCAAAGTCGTCGCCAGACAGCTATATCGCTATTGTGCAAATCCAGCGCGATGGACTTACCTTGTCCGACTGGCACCTTCCTCGTTTTAGCCAACGATGGGCCAGCAAGGAAGGCGCGCAGCGAGAGGCTCTTGATTATGCCGTCCAGGCAATTAACGATGGCTCGCTGGACGACCCAGACGCCGCGATGATTTTGGCCGCCTAGTATTGCTAGGAGACAAGGGTTGGGCCGTTACGGCGCGTTGTGGGCGGATCACCGTGGGAAATCTCAGGTATGCCTGTCCGCAATCCGCGAAGGGGAACTATTGGCGCATGTAGGCGTGCAGGTCGTCTGTGCTGCTGATGCTGCCCGGGCAAACCAAATGGCCGCCTGTTTACCTCGTTACAGCAAACGTTGCGATGCCGCTGCAAGATGGTTGGCAATGGCCAGCTGTGGTCCCTGTCGCTATCCACTCATAACGCACCGCTTACCTGGGTCTTTGCGGAGCGTACGCATCTGGCCTTGCCTTGTCGGCGACGCACAGGGCACATATCTAATTAGCCTTAGTTCCGGCTTACTACTGCGGTGACGCGCTCGACACGTATTAAAAGCCGGCGACAAAATCTTCATTTTGGGACGCGAGATGAGAACGGTAAGCACGCCGATCGTCGCATTCGCGGCGGTTGTTCTAGCAGGGCATGTCTATGTGAATTGCACGCAGATACGATCGCTGTGCGCGGACAGTGAAGCGCTCGATCTGTCGCTCTGTCGGGCGTCCGCAAGCGAGTTCGCGTGCAAGGCACAAGCGCATCGCAAGTACCTCGTCTGCATTCAACGATCTGGGTGTCCGGTGTAAGCTCCGCATGTCAACAAACGGTCGTTCGAATGACCCTTTGATGAGAGAAATTTTGCTCTGGAATCCCAGATTCAATCGAGAACTGCGGATCATAAACGTATGACGGGGGCCATAAGAGACCGAGGCGATAAGACGGCGCGACATTTCAAATGGATACTTTTCCCTTTGCCTTAAGTTCGAGGACCCGGGGCGATTATAAGAACAGCCAAGATTCGCGAGACGAGTAGCAGGACATTGATTCGGCCCGGACGGGCGCGATCGTTGGATTCTGCACGGCCGAACGACCAAACTAGGCCTTCTATGATATCCGCCGCGACGGATAACTAACAGCGATCGTTAGCGAAGGATAGAGCTCACTCATATGAATCATATGTCCATAAGGCGGCCGTGAGATCTGTACTAAAGCAGGGTGGGGCTTAATCGACCTGTCTTTGATCGTCGCCAAATGTGCCGAATTAAACGACCGACTTTAAATAATGAAATGCACGGTGTTGAAGACCAGCTACATGGCTCTGACGACTCGTTGGAATGCATAGGACGACCTCTACTTTCCATTGCATTCGCAGCGTAGGCGCAGCGCATCTTCTATGGTGCTATGCGCCAGTTGTAATCGATTTCTCCGCAAAAAAGAAGCAGTGTTGGCATCCGTGTCGGCGGCCTTGGCTAGTGGCGCCCACTGCCCGATTTGGATCCCCCAGAAATCAAGGATTGGTTATGCTTATTCGCTGGGCCCGATACTGGTGGCGACCTTGTCGATGTAGACGAGGCAGCCGACGCTTCGGTTCAGCAACCTGCATTTGTCACGCGGACATCCGTTGATCCAGCCGAGGGCCGCGTCGATGACCTAGTTCGCTGGCACGGCGATCCGGGGAGGGCCCCGGAAAGCGGTTAGTCAATCAGACGCGCGCCTGGCGCAATCAGCGTCATCTCCAGTATCTGCTCCTATCGCATTGACACCTCTCTGAATCCACCTAGAGCGACGGCGCAATCGGGCGTATCCGGAAAGTCATTAGCTTGGCGGCCCGCTAGCATAAATAGGCAGGACAACTCTGATCTTTTTCTTTTAAACCATTTGCTCTTACAAGCGCAAGCACAGGAAAGATTCCTTCTCGATTGCGGTCGTGACCATGAGTTTCCCCGGTATGGCAGCAAGCCGAGCGCAACTGCGATCCACGTGCTCCCATGACAAACATAAGCGCTCTTGCCGGACGATCTGCTCCTATGCGCACGAGCATTCGGGTTGCTGCGTCAGCAAGATAACCGCTGCCATATCTCGCATCGATTCGTTTGGAATTCTAGTTCAGCGCACCTGAAGAGGTGTTTGCTAAGCGCGGGCCAGTCTATTAAATCCAATGCACGTTCTTTTCCGATCAAGAGCCGACGCGAGAAGGCCCAACGGCGGATTTAAAAGTCCGTGTTGCGGACCTCACGGGTCTTGAATTTTAGCGATAAGCGGCTATCTTAGATTGCGCGCGCGCTGCCCCGGTGGTGGCGATGGGCTGCTTATTCGACGTGCCTGGCAGTGGTCGGCGGGCGAAACGGAGCCCGCAGGGCGGATCGCCTTTATGCACTCCGAAAAGGCGGAAGCCGACCGAAGCCACAGGGTTGAGGTAGTCACACCTACGCGCAGCAGCGCCTCTTTGGCGCCCCCGGTGCGCGATCGAGCTGCGGGAACGAGCAGATCCGGACAGCGAGAAAGGTGAGCGGAAGCCGCCACAAAGATGGGTATGTCTTTAGGGCTATCCCGCCTCGCTTAAGGGAGCAATAGCGCTGCGTCCGTCGGTGGATATAAGTGCAAATGCGGACAGCTTTTTAATGACAAATTGAAGGTGACGGATATGAGCAAAATCATCGGTATCGATCTGGGCACGACGAACTCGTGCGTGGCGATCATGGAAGGAAGTACTATAAAGGTGATCGAGAACGCGGAAGGCGCCCGCACCACGCCGTCAATCGTTGCTTATACTGACAACAACGAAATTCTCGTTGGTGCGCCGGCAAAGCGTCAGTCGGTGACAAATCCGAAAAACACGTTGTACGCAGTCAAGCGGCTGATCGGCCGTCGGTTTGACGAAAAGGAAGTGCAAAAGGACATCGCGTTGATGCCCTACAAGATCGTGCGCGCCGATAACGGCGACGCCTGGGTCGAAGCCCGCGATCAAAAGCTGGCACCGCCGCAAATCTCGGCCGAAGTGCTGCGCAAGATGAAAAAGACCGCTGAAGACTATCTCGGCGAAGAAGTGACGGAAGCCGTGATCACGGTTCCGGCGTACTTCAACGACAGCCAGCGTCAGGCCACTAAAGATGCAGGCCGTATTGCTGGTCTGGACGTGAAGCGCATCATCAACGAACCGACTGCAGCCGCGCTCGCGTTCGGCTTGGACAAGAACGAAAAGGGCGACCGCAAGATTGCCGTCTATGACCTGGGCGGCGGCACGTTCGACGTGTCGATCATCGAAATCGCAGATGTCGACGGTGAAAAGCAGTTCGAAGTGCTGTCCACGAACGGTGACACGTTTCTGGGTGGTGAAGATTTCGACCAGCGCGTCATCGAATACATCATCGGCGAGTTCAAGAAGGAGCAAGGCGTCGATCTGTCGAAGGACGTGCTCGCGCTGCAACGCCTGAAGGAAGCTGCGGAAAAAGCGAAGATCGAGTTGTCGTCGGCGGCTCAGACTGAAATCAACTTGCCGTACATCACGGCTGACGCGTCGGGTCCTAAGCACTTGAACCTGAAAATTACGCGTGCGAAGCTGGAGTCGCTGGTCGAGGAACTGATCGAGCGCACCATGGAACCGTGCCGTGTCGCTATCAAGGACGCAGGCGTGAAGGTCGGCGATATCGACGACATCATCCTGGTCGGCGGTATGACGCGTATGCCGAAGGTGCAGGACAAGGTCAAGGAATTCTTCGGCAAGGAACCGCGTCGTGACGTGAACCCGGACGAAGCCGTGGCTGTTGGCGCCGCGATCCAGGGCCAGGTTCTGTCGGGCGATCGCAAGGACGTGTTGCTGCTGGACGTGACGCCGTTGTCGCTGGGTATTGAAACCCTTGGCGGCGTGATGACGAAGATGATCAACAAGAACACGACCATCCCGACGAAGCACGCACAAGTCTATTCGACCGCCGACGACAACCAGAGCGCCGTGACCATCAAGGTGTTCCAGGGTGAGCGCGAAATGGCGGCAGGCAACAAGCTGCTGGGCGAGTTCAACCTCGAAGGCATTCCGCCGGCAGCACGCGGCACGCCGCAGATCGAAGTGAGCTTCGACATCGACGCGAACGGCATTCTCCACGTCGGCGCGAAGGACAAGGCGA
>NZ_JBSIPA010000303.1:0-8048 GCF_053574605.1 Caballeronia sp. M23-90
TGTGCTGGTGCATCGGCGCAATGGGTTTAGCGCGGTGGCATCGAGCGTCGATCAGATGCGGCGTGCGGTCGATGCCGGCGAGATGGAGTTCATGGTCGGCTCGATCGCCGGGCTGCAGATGCTCGATGACAAGCTCGCGTCCATCGAGATCCGGCAGATCGGCGGCGCAGCGCAGATCGATGCCGATCATCTGGTGGTGCTCTACGGCCTTGTTGCAGATCTCGGACCGATCGCGAAGTGGGGTATCGAGATCGCGGGTGGCCGCGTCAATGTCGATACATCGAACTACGAGAGCTCGCGGCCGGGGATTTTTGCGGTCGGGGATATCGCGAACTATCCGAACAAGCAGAAGCTGATTCTCTCGGGGTTTCACGAAGCATCGCTCGCGTTGAGAAAGGCGTACACATACGCGTACCCCGACAAGAAGCGCACTCATGTGCATTCGAGCTACGACGCGGGACTGGCCGAGCGGATCACATCGAGTGCAGCGCATGATGACAACGCGGCATGGCCGCGCATCAGCTGATGTTGAAATGAACGCGAACGTCCTGATGGCTTTCGACCGCATGGCCGTCCTGCATCGCGGGGAAGAAACGCCACTTACGCAGTGCGTCCAGCAGTAACGCGTTCAGGCGCGGATTGGATGTCGGTTTTGACAGTTCGACTTCCACGCTTCCATCCGCATGGACATCGAAGCGTGCGATCGCCACAGCTTGAAAGGCGTCTTCGCGAAGATCATCGGGAAGAGAGGGCATGGGCTGATTGATGATACGCGCGGTGGAGCTTGCGGTAGCCACCGGCTTCTCGCTCTCCGGTGCGGGCGGAGACTGCGCGGGTTCGTCGGGATGCGAAGGCGTTTCAGTCCTGTCGATGGCGTGTTCGATCGCCGGCAAGCGTGTCACGCGCGGCTCTCTCGCGTGAACTGGCGCTGGACTCGGCCGTGCATGAAGGGGTTTCGCTGAGGGTTCGTTGTGGGCAGGCGCGGGCTCGAGCACAGCAGGCGGCGTGATTTCGACAAGACGCATCTCCACGGGTGGCTGCTCTTGTGCAGGAGTTTGCGGCGACGGCTGCGACAACCGGCTCATGACATGAGTCAGCAGGATCATCCACGCAGCGACCGCGATAAGAAGCGCAATGCTCAACCTGAAGCGCGGACCATCGAGCAGATCGTTCAAACGTCGCGTCCAACTATTCACAATGTACAGCGATCAGGAAATGCTCGGCGCCGCCGCGACGTGCGGCGAGCATCGCGTGCACGACGACGCCTTGGGCTGCGGCGTCATCGGCGGCAATCACCACGTTTCGATCAGCTGTAAGGCGTTGCTTTACGCTGGCCTCGACCTGATCCAGTCGAACCGGTTGATGATCGATGAAGATCCCGTTCTTCTGATCGATGCTCATTGTCAGCGGTTGGTTTTCGGCCATGCTCTCGGCCTGTCCCGATGGCAAATTGATCTTCACTGCATCGAGGCGTTGCATTGCCAGGGAAGCGAGCATGAAGGTGGCGAGCAGGAAAAACATCACGTCGATCATCGGAATGATTTCGATGCGGCCGCGCTTCGATGCTCGTGATCGCCGAAGTTTCATGGAACATCGCTCGCGTTTGCTACTGTATTTTCAGCCCCGAGGCGTAGTTCACTGAGGCGCTCGTTGGCGCAAACCTCGAGGTCGTCCATCAACCGCTCGAGGCGTCGCGAAAAGTAGTTGAATGCGAAGAGCGCGAACAACGCAACGATCAACCCGATCGCCGTCGCCACCAGCGACTGCGCGACACCGCCAGTCACTGCGCCGGGATTCACGAGTCCGCTGCCTCCAAAGAGCTGGAAGGAATGCATCATTCCCACAATGGTTCCGAGCAACCCCAGCAATGGCGCAGCGGTGACGATCGTCTCGAGCAGCCAGAAACCCCGGCTCATGTCGCGCTCGATGCGTGTTGCCAGAGACTGCGCCCGCGTTTCGTGCAGCCATAACGGCGTGCCGGGTTGAGGGACGAACATCGCGTCGAGGCGCCTGAAGGCGTGAAAGCGCGCAAAGACATAAGCGCGGTCTATGGTTATTGCAATTGCCAGCACCGCAAGCAGCGTCAGCGGATAGACGACCCATCCGCCTACTCGCACGGCAGCAAGCATTCCTCCCCAATCCTGCATGATCGAAGCCCCTAGCTAGTTATCCCGTCCATCAGAAATTCTTCGTCACGCCTGCGTACAGCGCGAGGTGCGGACCGTACTGTGGCGCACCTACGCCAATGCCGGATCCATCGCGCAACTCGTACACGCGATTGAACGCATTGATGAGCAGCAGCCGCCCATCGAACTTGCCGATCAGCGGCTCCTTGAAGTCGAAGTGATGAATCACGCCGAGGTTGACCTGCGTGTACACCGGCAGGCGATCCGTGTTCGCAAAGCCGCTGCGCAGCCCGCTGCCGACAATGCCATCGAACGTGAAGGTGGTGGTGCCCAACTGATAGGCGCCCCCAAACGATGCTGTCACACGCTGGTCGTGATCGAGGAACACATAGTGGCTGCTGATGAACGCGAGCTCGTCCGGGCCGAAGTTGAACTGCGCCGAGTCGATGTCCTTTCCCTGAGCGCGGCTGAACGCGACGTTCACGTAAGCGGAGACGTTGCCCTGTTTGTAGTTGCTGGTGAACTCGACGCCGTACACGCGGCCGTATTGATAGTTGAATGGCGTGAAAATCAGGGCGGTGCCGAACTGCCCTTCATCGAGCAGGTTCGTCGATTTCTTGTAGTACGCATCCACGCCGACGGTGATCGCAGACGTCAGCCGTTGCGTCACGCCGAGGTCGAAATAATGGCTGCGTTCTGGCTGCACGGGGTCGTTTTGCGTCGAAGTCTGCGCAGTCGTTCCGGCGAATCGCGCGATGTCCTCGCCAGAGACAAGTTCAAATGCGGGCGGCGTGAAGTATCGCGAATAACCGGCATGTACCGTTGTCGATGGCGTCAACGCATACACAAGCCCAACGCGCGGACTGAGCTGGCTTGCGCTCACGTACTCGTCCATCTTGTCGTATCGGAGGCCGTAGTTGATGGTGAGTTTATCGGTGACTTTCCATTCGTCCTGGACGTAGGCGCTGTACAGATACCCCGTCTTGCTGCTTGAATCCGGTACGTTGAACGGCTGATCGGAGAGCGGGTTGCCGTCCTGATCGGCGGGGAAAACGCTCAGGTCATTGTTGAACAACGCGTGTTCCTGTTGAAACGATATACCCGCGCGCAACGTATGTTTTGCGTTGAGCCGGTAGGTGGTGTCGGCTTGCACGCCGTTCGCGCTGTCGCTGTGAAAATCGCTCGCGGCCACGCCGTTGAAGAGCAGATCGCCTACAGGGTCGGGATTGAACTGCGTTCGGGAATAGCGGGTGAAGAGCGCGACCTGATAGTCCAGCGCGCCGCCGTTGGTGCCCTGCAGCGCGACCACCGCGAACTGGTTGAGTTCGGACTGGGTTTCGTTGAGCTTGCTCGAGTCGAACGTGTTGTTGCCGTTCAAGATGAAATTGGTGGGCAAACCCGCCGTGTTCGGAATGTCGAACTGATTGCTCGTCGTGCCGAACATCAGGCTCACGCGCGTGAGCGGGTTGATGATGTACGACATGAGGCCGAAGGCATCGCCCTGACGCGTATGGTCGTGAATGGCGCTCGCGCTCGACGTCGGATTTTCTATCCCCAGGTTGTTCTCGCCCACGGAGCCGCTGAAGTAATAGCTGAACGGCCCCTTGCTGCCGAATACATCGGCGCTGGTCTTGATGGTCTGATGGCTGCCGCCAAAGACATCGATGGAACCACCGTTGCCCTGGTCCCCGGATTTCGTATGGATATCGACAATGCCGGCCGTCCGGTCGCCATATTGCGCGGGCAAGGCGCCGGTCAGCAGATTCAACTGATCGATGATGCGCGTATCGAGCGATTGCCCGAAACCGCTGATTGGTTCCGGAATGATCACGCCATTGATGCGGTATTGCAGGTTCGCATGGTCTCCCCGCACGTGCAACTGTCCGTACGAATCGCTCGCAACGCCCGGCGCCTGCAACAGCACCTGATTGAGCGCCGTGTCCTGGCCAGCGGGGAGGGTGTCGATGTCTGTCTGGCTGAAACGATAAACGCTGCTTCCTGTCTCCGGCAGCAGCCCGTTTCGTGCGCGGTCGAGCCGCTTGGCGTTGACTTGTACATCGAGTGCGTCGCTCTTTGAAATCGATATGGATACCGAAGTATTTCCGTCACTGCTTGTGGTGGCGATGGTGCTTCCGCTCGCATACCCCGGCGCGGCCGCGACGACTGCATAGGTACCCGAAGTCACGTTGTGCACGACAAAATGTCCGCTCGTGTCTGTGCTGGCTGTCCCGGCGGTCGCGCCGCTTGCGTTCTGCAATACGACATTTGCATTCGCAACAGGTTTGCCCGTGCTGTCAATCACAGAGCCGGACACGGTGGCGTCCAGACCGGCTGCATAAGCGTGCCCCACTGCTATCTGGGCGAACAGCAATAACGCCGCATGGGCAAAGAGCGTGCGATTTTTCATCGATCATTTTTTTGGTAAGTGTTGGCGAGAAGCGCGACGAGTCAGGTGGATGAGCTTGGGCAGGGAAATCGATTTGTCGAAAAGGATGTCAGTGATGTAATGTTATAACATCCAACACCATTGATGCGAGAAATTTGATGACGAAATTGATGGGAAAGCTTCCCGTAACTGTTTTGTCGGGTTTTCTTGGCGCTGGCAAAACCACGCTTCTGAACCACATCCTCAACAACCGCGAAAGTCGGCGGGTCGCGGTGATCGTCAATGACATGAGCGAAGTCAACATCGATGCCGCGCTGATTCGTGAAGGCGGCGCGCAGCTTGCCCGAACCGATGAAAAGCTCGTGGAGATGAGCAACGGCTGCATTTGCTGCACGTTGCGCGAGGACCTCTTGCTTGAAGTGAACCGGCTCGCAAAGGAGGGGCGCTTTGACTATCTTGTGATCGAATCAACCGGCGTGTCGGAGCCATTGCCGGTCGCGGAAACGTTCACATTCGCCGATGAAGAAGGACAGAGCCTCGCCAATGTCGCGAGCTCGACACCATGGTCACCGTGGTGGACGCGTTCAATTTCCTGAAGGACTACGGATCAGCCGACAGCTTGCAGACGCGTGGCGAATCGCTGGGCGAAGAAGATTCGCGCACAGTCGTGGACTTGTTGGTAGAACAGGTCGAGTTCTGCGATGTCATCGTACTGAACAAGATCGACCTCGTCAGCGATGAAGATCGCACCCGGCTCATGACAATCCTTCGCGGCCTGAACCCGCGTGCGAAGATCGAGATGGCCGAGTTCGGCAAGCTGAGTCTGGACAAGGTGCTCGACACCCGGCTATTCGATTTTGATGAGGCTTCCAAAGCGCCGGGCTGGCTCACGGCGTTACGCGGCGAACATAGATCCGAAGCCGACGAATATGGGATCAGGAACTTTGTGTATCGGGCGCGCCGGCCGTTTCATCCTGAGCGGTTCTGGGATTTCATCGAAAGCGAATGGCCGGGCGTGGTGCGGTCCAAAGGGTTCTTCTGGCTTGCAAGCAGGCCTACCTATGTCGGTTCGTGGTCGCAAGCCGGCGGGGTATGCCGTCACGGCGCGATGGGGTTGTGGTGGGCCGCGGTGCCGAAATCTTACTGGCCGCAAGACCCTGAGTCGCTGCAATCAATCGAGGAGGACTGGGACCCGCAGGTCGGCGATGCACGGCAAGAGCTGGTGCTGATTGGCATCGATATGGATGAAGCGGCGTTGCGTGCTCGGCTGGACGCGTGTCTTCTCACCGATGCGGAAATGTCGCAGGGACCTGAAGCCTGGCACAGGTTCAAGGATCCGTTTCCAGCGTGGCAACACGAAGCAGAGCTTGCGCACTAAGCGGCCATGATAGTCACCCGCCGCACGAACCGAGCTCGGCCACTTGCAGCACCTCGCCGTTCGTTCCACGTTCAACGAATGCAACGACGCCGAAGCGCATGGCATCCGACGCGTAATCGCCGGATAGTTGCGCGCGTCCTTCGGTCAATCGAATGGGACCGATCCATTGACGCACCACACGGTCGTGATGCAATGTCGCGCCGTTGTTTTCTCCGCCGTTGACTGCGCTGACGAGCTGGTTTTCATACACGGCCGCGTAGGCGACGGCATCGTCCGGGAGGTTCTTGCGCGCTGTGAACGATGCGTTGAACGCAATATGGCCGGGCGCTGACGGATGGCCGTCGATGTGGATATCGGCGAGCGGCGTTTCGCTGTTCAACTGTTTTATACGCGATTCGAAACTCGCGTCGCTCGACCAGTCGCGCAACTCTTTTCCGCCGACGAAAATCTCCGGCGTGTACACGACATGTCCACTGCCAGCCGATGTCAGTTGCTGTTGGCGCGTGGTGAATGCCGCTTGTGCAAACCGGTCTTTCCACGCCCGGTTATCCCAGTAGTCCACGTGCAGGGCGAGCGGCACGATGGTATCGGTCCGGCGTGCGTGATCGAGTGCGCCAAGCCAGTTATCGGCGGGCGGGCAACTATTGCAGCCTTCGCTTGTATAGAGTTCTACGAGCGCCGCGCGGTGAGCGGGACTCGACGCACTGCACGTATTACCCGATGCAGCGTTGGCGCTCGCGGCGCAGAGTGAGATGCAAATAGCAAAGAGGGCGGAAGCAGACGAAGGGCGCATTGCGGACTCCAGACAAGGGGCGGATGAAATCTAATTCGACCGGCACATGAAACGGGTTACATCAATGCAAAAATACTTGCTGCAGTCACCGCAGCGCCCATTCAAGGTGCGGGTCGTCGACTAGCCTGATCGATTCGGCAGCGCGTGGCTGCCGCGTCGGCCGCTACCAGCGCAACACACGCGGTCCCAGAATCCCGCCGACAATCGTTGGCGCCATCATCCCAAGCACGTACCACACGCCCCAGAACGGCACGGTCATCTCCACGCAATAAAGTGTGTAGACAAGGACGGCCTGAGCGCCGCTGAGCAGTCCTGCCGCAGCGCCCGCCAGAACCGGCCGGGTTGGCGCAAGCCCTCTCATGGCCCAGAACACAGCAACAAAAGTCGGCGCTGACAAGATCGCGATGTTGATCGTGCAGACTTGCCACGTGCTGCCAAGCACGAGTTGAAGCCGAAGCGCCGGCGGTGCGGCAATGATCACGATCAACGCCGCCACCCAGATAAGCACGAGTGGAATGGCAAGCGCGATCCATCCGAACGCCGTATCCGCACCGGGGCGTGAAAGACGGGTCGCGATGAAAAGCGACGCACCAGCGACCGCAAGAGGAAACGCGACTTTCAGCCAGAATAGAGGCGTGGTAAGCATTTGCGGCATGTCGCCGCGCACGCCGTAGAGGGCAACCATCAAGCAGGCAGCGCCGCTCAGGCCTAAAAACAGTGCCGTTGCGAAACGTCGCGCGATCACACGAGGGTGGGTCGGGGCGATGCCAGTGGCAAGCATCGATACAAACTCGCTGGTTTTCATGGCCACTCCGCAGACAGGAACCGATAGTGCGTCGAGCCCAAGGCCGCAGGACAGGACGCATGACTTCTATTCGGTTTGATCTGCAGGAAGGTTATGCTTGCGTGCGAATTTTTTTGAGGCGGCGATTGCGCCTCATTAGCCGAGCTGGCTGCCCCGTCAAGCTTATTACCAGCGCAGGAAACGCGGACCGAGCAACGCGCCGATCAGCGTAGCTAGCGTCATGCCGAGCAAGTACCAGACAGCCCAGAAGGCTACGCTCATCTCGGGACAATGCAGGCAGTACGCCATGGTCGCGATAGTTCCCGCCAGCATGCCGCCCGCGGCACCCGCGAGTCGCAACCGCGTGGGTGCAAGTCCGCGAATCGCCCAGAACACGGCGACAAAAGCCGGCACCGAAAGCAACACGATATTGAACGGGCATGAGCGCCACGTCGTGCCCATTACAAGTGGTATGCGAGCATCGGGGGAAGCCAGGCACAGGACCGCGACCGCAGCGCTCCACACCACAAGGATCGGCACGGCGGGCATTGCCCAGAATGCGCCGATGCTCGTCCCCGGGA
>NZ_JBSIPA010000304.1:0-8044 GCF_053574605.1 Caballeronia sp. M23-90
GCCCCTGTGCGGCCGACGCGGCGAGTGTGTCGCTCGCACCCTGCCCAAGCGGGGCCGATGCCTGACTTGCGGATGCACCCGAGTCCTGAGTGGTGTTTCGTGACCCGTCTTTGCCGCATCCATTGATGACAGCGCTCAGAGCGAGGATGCAAGAGAAAGCCCATGCTCGCTTCATGATACGGTTATCTCCCGGTTGTCTGGCTTGCGGCGATCTCCAACGATTCAAGATTATCGCTAACGGCGGAGCGAATCAACGTTTGGCGGATGCAGGATTTATTTCTTCGACCGAATTTGATCGCAACCTTGAATGCCTGAACTTTCGAGCGCGGTGCGAAAATGAACAATCAGCCTTGCCCGTCAAGCTTACTTCGCCAGGACGATGTGCGTGGCACGCTCCGTTGCTACATGCTCGACTGTCCGATATCCCAGGGTACGAAGATCCAGACCGCCAAAGAGCGATTCCCCCTGGCCAAGCGCAACTGGAGCAAGGGCAAGGTGAATCTCATCCACATAGCCGGCTTGAATGTATTGCTTCACGGTCTCGACACCGCCGCCAATCTTGACGTCCTGTCCGCCCGCCGCGTCGCGCGCCTTCTCTAGCGCTTCTCCAATGCCGCCGGAAACAAAATGAAATGTCGTTCCGCCGATCATCTCAATCGGCGGTCGTGGATGATGGGTGAGCACAAAGGTTGGCGCGTGATACGGGGGATTGTCACCCCACCAGCCTTTCCATTGATCGTCCGGCCATTCCCCACGAATCGGGCCGAACATGTTGCGTCCGATAATGAAGGCACCGAAACCTTCCATTGCGCGTCGGGCGAATGTGTCGTCGAGGCCGGTTTCACCACCTTCCTTGCCCAGCATCTGACGAAAGGTCTGCGTCGGGAAAAACCATTGGAAGATTTCTTCGCCTCGCAGACCGAGAGGGTGATCTAGGCTTTGAGCGGTTCCTGCGGCAAAGCCATCAAGTGAGACACTAAACCCGGCAACTTTTATCTTGGTCATCAATTTCCTCGTTGGCGCTGTAAGTGATGCGGCTTCGACGCCAAATGATAATTTGGCTCTCATCCACACGACGCGCGGTGCAACTGCAAATCGACAGCGATTCCACCCGGTGAAAACCCGCATGCGAACGCCGCGCGGCCTGTCAAACGGCGGGGCGCACCATCACCAGATCCCGATGTATATCGTCACCGCATTGGAACGACGTGTCGCCGACGGTAGCAAAGCCGTTGCGCGCGTAGAAGCGTATTGCCTTTGCATTCTGATCGTTCACCGTCAACCGGACACGTCCAGGCAGGCTCGCAACGGTTGCAGAAAGCAGCCTTTGCGCAGATCCGGTTCCGTGATGCGCCGGTAGCACGTAGCACCGGGTCAACTCCGGAATGCCATCGGCCAATGGCAGGTTCAAGGTTCCAGGAGCGTGATTGACCAGACTGAACCCGATGATCGTCCCGGCATCGTCCAGTACACGAACATCGACCTTGCCTTCCGCCAAGGCCGATTCGAAACATGAACGCGTCAGGTTCTCGTCGATATACCTTTGAAGTTCTACCTGCGCAGTTCCTTCCGGACAAGCCAGCGCGAATGTCTGAACGGCAACAGCACTGATGGATTCTGCATCGGTGAGCAAAGCTGTACGTATATGCATGGTTCGATTCGAGACTGAAGTTGCCAGCGGCAATAGTGCCACGCTCCGCGCATCATTTGCCGCAGCGAAAGACCGAGCTCGGTCAACTCGGACGAGACGCTCCTTCGACTGGCGCGCGTGGATTCCGGTGCAGCGGCGTGACCCAAGGCCGTGCCATACTTGCGTACCCTCCCTGCTCCTACCTGAACGATCGTGATGACTGCAATCCCCGCGTCCATCGGCTTTGATACCAACCCCCTTGACCGCCGCTCCGACAAGCGGAACGACCACGCCTTTATCGAACGTCTGCGCAACGACCCGGGTTCCCGCTTTCTCGTCTTCAACGGCGACATCCCCTTGCTCAAGCAAGGCAGCGAACGCGATCCGTGGTTCCTGGCGAGCGAAACAACGGCTTTCGGCGAACCCACTCAAAGCGTCTTCCTCGGGGAGGAAAGCGATGGAACTGGACGCTTCGCTCTCGGCTTCACGCTCATGCCGGAGGATTCATCGGCAGACCCGATCCACGACCGCATCGACCTGCGCTCGATTGCAATGCAGGGTCTCGTTGCGCCCGGCACACTTGGCATACTGGGCGAAGCGAAGTCGATGCTCGACTGGCATCGCCGCCACTCCTTCTGCGCGAACTGCGGCTCCGCAAGCCGCGTTGCGGCGGCCGGCTGGCAACGAATTTGCGATGTTTGCAGCGCACACCACTTTCCACGGGTCGATCCGGTCGTGATCATGCTGGTGATCGACGGCGAACGGTGTCTGCTCGGACGTCAGCGTCAGTTTGCTCCTGGAATGTACTCAGCCCTCGCCGGCTTCGTAGAACCGGGTGAGACTGCGGAAAGCGCCGTTCGCCGCGAAGTCATGGAGGAAGCCGGTGTGAACTGTGAAGGCGTTGTCTACTTCGCGTCTCAGCCATGGCCCTTCCCTTCATCGCTGATGATCGGCTGCTTTGCGCAGGCGAGCGACACAAACATCGTCGTCGATACGGATGAACTCGAAGACGCTCGCTGGTTCTCACGCAAGGAGGCTGCGGAAATGCTCGCGGGCACGCATGCGCTCGAGCTGTCAGCGCCCCAGCCGTTTGCAATCGCCCATCATCTATTGCAGGCGTATGTTGCTAAAGGCGCTTCGGTTTTGAGCAGTTGAGCTTTGACGGATCGTTCCTTTCTCTGAAAAATGTCGACACGTCATAACGCGGCGTACACCGCGCTTCTGGCAGCCGCCCTGTTCGGAGCGACCACGCCGCTGGCCAAGATGCTGCTTGGCGCTTTGTCGCCTTTCATGGTCGCGGGTCTTTTTTACCTCGGCAGCGGAATCGGACTTGGGATTGGAATTGTCTTCCAGCGTCTATTCCGGACCGCTCGTGAGCAAAAGGATCAAAGTCACATCCGGCTGGCCGAGGTGCCGTGGCTGTTCGGCGCAATTGCCGCGGGCGGCGTTGCAGGGCCCGCGCTCCTGATGTTCGGATTGAACACGACACCTGCCGCTGCCAGTTCACTCTTGCTTAACCTCGAAGGCGTGTTCACGGCAATATTGGCCTGGGTCGTGTTTCGGGAAAACGTGGACCTGCAGGTTTTTCTCGGGATGGTCGCGATCGTTGCGGGCGGCGTCGCGCTTTCCTGGCAGCCGGCCTCAGTTGGCGTGTCCCTGGGTGCGTTGCTGGTGGTCGCGGCCTGCGTTTGCTGGGCCATCGACAACAATCTGACGCGCAAAGTCGCGACCAACGACGCAATGATGATCGCCTGCCTGAAAGGGCTGGTGGCGGGGTCGGTCAACCTGGGTCTAGCGTTCCTGCTTGGAGGGCGACTCCCGGGCTTATTCAACACCGCCTCAGCGATGCTGACCGGCTTTGCGGGCTACGGCGTGAGTCTGGTGCTTTTCGTGGTTGCGCTACGCAACCTCGGTACTGCTCGCACGGGCGCATATTTCTCGGTTGCACCTATCTTCGGCGTCGCTTTATCGCTCGCGTTCTGGCCGGAACTGCCTTCAACTCTTTTCTGGATTGCCGCCACGCTGATGGCTTTCGGCGTCTGGCTTCATATTCGCGAGCGGCATGAGCATCCCCATACGCATGAATTCCTGGGGCATAACCATCGGCATCGGCACGACGAGCATCATCAGCACACGCATGATTTCGAGTGGGATCCAGCGAAACCTCATTCTCATCCCCATCAGCATCGACCCGTCACTCACAAGCATCCCCACTTCCCGGACATTCATCACCGGCACAGCCACTGATTCCGACGTGACCTCGGCTTGAGAGAGCGCGAATGTAGATCCCGCGCCAGTGCAATGCAGGCGCGATAGCGGCGAAACGGTAACGTTTGAAAACAAATCTGTGGGACCGTGCCGGATGTGTCGTTGTTAAACTGCGGGTTTTGCACTGCACCAATGCTTACAAAAGCAAGGGAACGACAACATGAATAACCGGGAATTATTGGACACCGCAGCGCCGAACAAAAACAGCCATGTCATGCCTGGAGCGCGTGCGGCCCTGTCCCTCGCGATCGCTGCAATGCTTTCAGCATGTTCGCTGGCGCCTGGGCAGCACATGATCGAACCGGCTGCATTGCCTGTTACGAGCGCCGACAACGGCGACGTGACGAGCGACATCCAGATTCCGATCAAACAGATCGACCTGACGCTGATCCGCCAGATTCGCGCGGACCAAAAGAACGTGGACAAGACGGCAAGCCAGCTCGGTCTCTTCGCCAAGTCGACCGGATACAAGCTTGGACCGGGCGACGTATTGCAGATCACAGTATGGGATCACCCTGAACTCGCGGCTGCAGTCGGCCAGCCGGCACAGAACACAAAGCCGTCAGATGCTGCGGCCGGCTTCGTGGTGGATAGCGATGGCAACCTGCAGTTTCCCTACGTGGACCGTTCAATCCACGCGTCGGGCAAGACTGCCCAGCAAGTCCAGCGCGAGATCAACACCGAGCTGAGCAAGGTGTTCGTAAAGCCGCAGGTCACGGTTCGCGTGGCGTCCTTCCGGTCATCGCAGGTGTATGTGGATGGTGATGTGCGTGCACCGGGTGCACAGACGGTCAATGACATTCCGATGACACTGACCGAAGCGGTGAATCGCGCCGGCGGTTTCGCACCGACTGCCGACCAGAGCCGCGTGACGATCACGCGTAACGGTAAGGCCTACCCCGTGAACGTCGCGCAGATGATGAAGCAGGGCAAGAACCCCGCTGACATCATGCTGCAGCCGGGCGACATGCTTCATGTGGACGCGCGCGAAGACAACACCGTGTATGTGATGGGCGAAGTCAACAAGCCGTCACCTGTACCGCCGCTGCGCGACGGCACGCTCACGCTTGCGGAAGCACTTGCACAAGCGGGTCAGTTGAACCAGGAAACGTCGAATCCGAAGCAGCTTTTCGTGCTGCGCTCGACAGGAGGCGAAACGCCGGTGATTTATCGCCTGGACGCTCGCTCGCCGGTTTCCATGCTGCTTGCGAACCAGTTCCCGCTTGAGTCGAAGGACATTGTCTATGTCGATAACAGCGGCCTCGTCCGTGCGAACCGGGTGCTGAATCTGTTCCTCCCGGCAATCAACGCGGGCCTGACTGCGGCGATCGTTACCAAGTAATTTGCTCGCGGCGCCAAAGGCCGGCGGGTTTTGCGGGATCGTCATTGAACGGTGGGGAGCTCAGTCCAGTCAGTTGTATGGGCTGACTCTCGAATGGCCGACACAAGGCGCCTCCTCAAACAGTCGATTCAGCGTTGGTGACATCGATCTTCATGGTCGTCGGCTCGAAAGCTGAAGGACTGATTTTTCATAAAGTGACCAGATATAGGCGCCAGAGTCCGGCATCGGCTTGAGCCCTACCCGGTTGAAACCGAGTGACTCGTAGTAGGCGCATAGCTTTGCATTTCCCACGTCGCAGTCAAGCCGAACAAAACGGCGGTTCAAGGCGCTCACCTTGCCGGCGCACCAGTCGATTGCGACGCTGCCAAGCCCGCGGCCATTGAAGCCCTTCCTGACGCAGATCCCATGCACATATCCGGCGTCAGGCTCTTGCGGCCCCCAATGCGCTTCGTCATCCCAGTCGAGCGAGAACGTTCCAACGGGCGTGCCGTCCTGCTCGACGACGTAGACGTCTCTTCGAGAGAGGCTGTCTAATACCCAGGTTTCGCTAAATCCGTCTCCTTCCTTACCCCACGCATAGTCGCAGTGGGCGACCTTTTTCTCGTGTGCGTCGTTCCGGATCTGCGTAAGCGTGGGCACGTCCGTGGCCGTTGCCCTGCGGATGCTTGTGGACGTCATCGCTCCTCTCTCTATTGGCTTCAAATCAGCTCCGCTGCGTGAACGATAATCAGCGCGGCTGGCACGAGCATAAGCTGTGCGCACAAGGCGTAAGCCCGCGTTGCATGACGTGAATTACAAATGTAAGTCCGCAGATAACGAAAAGTTGGGTATCCATACGATCCCAACAGGGCGGGGGAATTGAAGTCTACCGGAGCATTGTCGCCGCTTCGATTGTTCGATATCGAACATCACTGGCTGGTGAAGGCCGGGATATGGAAAAAGCGCCGGCTCGACGTCCAAGCCTGCGCCCAGGAATGAGCCATGCGCGGTAGACCTTGCATCAATGGAGAGACACGCAAAATGACGAACGCAACCAAGGCCTGGCCGCTGCTCCCGGCATTAACGCTGTTGCTTGCTGCATGTGCCACAGGAGGCATGCAGGCAGGCACGGGGACGCACCTTAGCGCCACAGAATGCCGTGCCTTGACGGAGATCAGGAACAAGGCACCGGTTACCCACGAGCGCAACATGAGTGAACTTGCGGCCCTGGAGAAGGCGGGCTATCACCCAGGGTGGTTTTTTGATCCTTACTACCCAGCTGATCTTCAGGCAGCACAGCGTCAGGTCAATATCTGGTATGCGACGGATTGCCCGCAAATCGCTCCCGGTTGAGCGGAAGCCGGGTGAAAAAAGCAGACGCTAGAGTATCCATGCCTTAAGACACGAGAAGTATTTACCGAACCAGTCGTCGTTGCGGCTCGCTGGCGCTCGTTAATAATCTGATAAATAAAACTATCGAATCGCTCAGCAATCTCGCGCATGATTTTCATGGGAATAAAAACAACTAATTCAAATGCTTTTTTTGGAACTCACATAAACTCCGGACGTCGTTGCGCGATTAACTGCTGGACAACACCTCATTTACCCTGCCCCCATTCCAACGCTCCCCTCAGCTCCAACATGCAGATTCAACCGTCATACAATACGGTTATCAAATCGTCAGGAAATAATTATCGATTTTCCGCCGCTAATAGGAATGTCCATTTTTCGTCGATCATTGCAGTTACTATCAATTACACTCATTACCATGTTTTACGAATTATTTAAGCTGAAACTTCAGTCGATTAACGCATTTCTCTTAGACTTTCTATTACGAAAACGACAACCCGAAAATCAATGGCATTGAAAAAGGTATTGTCTATCTTCGGGACCCGGCCCGAAGCCATCAAAATGGCGCCGCTGGTGAAGTGGATCGAAGCGGACCCGGACCTGGAATCCATCGTGTGCGTGACGGGGCAACACGAGTCGATGCTGCAACAGGTCCTGGACCAGTTCGATATCACGCCCGATCATCGCCTGAGCGTGATGAGGGAAAACCAGACACTCAACGGACTTGCAGCGCGCGTGCTGGATTCGCTTAACGGCGTATTCGATATTGCCAAGCCCGATCGTGTGCTGGTTCACGGCGACACAACTACGGCTTCGTTTGCTGCAATCGCGGCGTTTCATCGGCGAATCCCGGTTGCACATGTAGAAGCCGGCCTGCGTACGGGTGATCTGTCGCAACCCTGGCCCGAAGAGATGAACCGGCGTGTTGCGGACATCGTCTGCGACCTGTTGTTCGCGCCGACCGCGGGAGCGAAGGCGAATCTCGAAGCGGAGAACCTGCAGGGCCGCGTGGTGGTCACGGGCAACACAGTGATCGATGCGCTCATGATGACGGCCGCGCGCATCGATGCCGACGCACATCTGCGCAAGCGTCTGGACGCGGCCCTGCCGTTTGCCAGCGATGGCAAGCCGATCCTGCTGGTCACGGGGCATCGGAGAGAAAATTTCGGCGATGGCTTTCATCAAATCTGTCTCGCGCTGCAGGACATCGCGCGACGCGACGCGGTGCAGATCGTCTATCCGGTTCACCTCAATCCGAATGTCCGCGAACCCGTGCTGGCCATGTTGCGAGGCGAGCCGAATGTGCATTTGATCGAGCCGCTCGATTACCTGGGGTTCGTGCGGCTGATGCAACGAGCGGCAATCGTGCTGACCGACTCGGGCGGCGTGCAGGAAGAAGCGCCGGCACTCGGCAAGCCGGTGCTTGTCATGCGCAATATCACCGAGCGGCCGGAGGCAGTCGAAGCCGGCACGGA
>NZ_JBSIPA010000305.1:0-8027 GCF_053574605.1 Caballeronia sp. M23-90
TCCAACGTCTGGGCCGGCGGCGATTGCGCGGCGCATGGCGGTATCGATTTGACGGTGCAGGCCGTGCAGGACGGCAAGCTCGCGGCAGAGGCCATCAGTGCGTCGTTCGCGGCCACGGCCATCAAGGCAGCCTGAGGCTGATAAACACCCCACGATAATGGAGCCAGCTCATGGCCGATCTTCGCAACAATTTTGTTGGTATCACTTCGCCCAATCCTTTCTGGCTCGCATCCGCACCGCCCACCGACAAAGCCTACAACGTCAACCGCGCGTTCGAAGCGGGCTGGGGCGGTGTAGTCTGGAAAACACTGGGGCTCGATCCGCATGTGGTGAACGTGAGTTCGCGGTACGGTGCCGTGCAATGGAACGGCCAGCGGATTGCGGGGCTGAACAACATCGAGTTGATCACGGACCGTCCGCTTGATATCAATCTGAGAGAAATCAGGGAGGTCAAACGCGACTGGCCGGACCGCGCGTTGATCGTTTCATTGATGGTGCCATGCAACGAGCGCGACTGGAAGTGGATCTTGCCGCTGGTCGAAGACACCGGAGCCGATGGCGTCGAGTTGAATTTCGGCTGCCCGCATGGCATGAGCGAGCGCGGCATGGGCGCCGCGGTCGGGCAAGTGCCCGAGTACGTGGAGATGGTCACGCGCTGGGTGAAGGAAGGCACGCGGATGCCGTGCATCGTGAAACTGACGCCGAATATCAGCGATATCCGCACGAGCGCAAGGGCGGCGTACAAGGGCGGTGCGGATGCCGTGTCGCTGATCAACACGATCAATTCGATTGTCGCGGTCGACCTCGACGTCATGGCGCCCATGCCGACTGTCGACGGCAAGGGCACACATGGTGGATACTGCGGCCCGGCTGTCAAACCGATCGCGCTGAACATGGTCGCGGAGATTGCGCGCGATCCTGAAACGCCGGGTTTGCCCATCTCCGGAATCGGCGGTATTTCGACGTGGCGTGACGCCGCCGAATTCATGGTCCTGGGCGCGGGCAATGTCCAGGTCTGCACGGCCGCAATGCACTATGGGTTCAGGATCGTGTCCGATCTCGCCGACGGCCTGTCCAACTGGATGGACGAAAAAGGCTACGCCACGCTCGACGATATTCGTGGCCGCGCCGTCCAGAATGTCACGGACTGGAAGTACCTGAATCTGAAGTACGACATCAAGGCGCGCATCGACCAGGACAAGTGCATTCAGTGCGGACTGTGTCACATTGCTTGCGAAGACACCGCGCATCAGGCGATCATGCGCGAGAAAGACGGCAAGCGCCATTTCGAGGTGATGGATTCCGAATGCGTCGGGTGTAATTTATGCATGCACGTGTGTCCGGTCGAGCAATGCATCACCATGGAACGCGTGGACGCCGGCGAGTACGCAAACTGGACGACGCATCCGAACAACCCGGCTCGTGTGGTCGCCGACGTTGAAGAAAGCGTCAAGGCCGCATAGAGTTCAGATGCTTTACGAAACACCAGCGCTTGTCACCAGACGTCCCCAGACGGCCGACGCCCGAACTGTTTTATAAGCCGATCCCGGGCGCGGACCGCAACGATCTTGAGGAGATCAACTCGATGAAGCAGACAGCGCATTCCGTCGACCCGCAGTTCGCGGCCGGCGCCAGCAGCAGTTTATATAACGACGACCTGGCGCCGACCACCCCTGCGCAGCGCACCTGGAAGTGGTATCACTTCGCGGCGCTCTGGGTGGGCATGGTCATGAACATCGCGTCGTACATGCTTGCCGCCGGCCTGACCGAGGAGGGCATGTCGCCGTGGCAGGCCGTGATAACCGTGTTGCTCGGCAACATGATCGTGCTCGTACCCATGCTGCTCGTCGGTCACGCGGGCGCAAAACATGGCATTCCGTATGCGGTGCTCGTGCGTTCATCGTTTGGAACGAAGGGCGCGAAACTTCCGGCGTTGCTGCGGGCAATCGTGGCTTGCGGTTGGTACGGCATCCAGACGTGGCTGGGCGGCAGCGCGATCTACACGTTGCTCAACATCCTGGCCGGCAATACGACGCATGGCGCGCCGATTCCCTTCCTGGACATTTCGCTCGGCCAGCTCGCATGTTTTCTGTTTTTCTGGCTGATCCAGTTGTACTTCATCTTGCGCGGCACGGATTCCATCCGCTTTCTTGAAAGCTGGTCCGCACCGATCAAGATCGTCATGTGCCTCGCGCTCGTGTGGTGGGCGACATCGAAGGCGGGCGGTGTCGGTGCAATGCTCGCACAGCCGTCGCAATTCGTGGCAGGCGGCAAGAAGGAAGGTTTGTTCTGGGCGACGTTCTGGCCAGGGCTTACCGCCATGGTCGGCTTCTGGGCCACGCTTGCGCTGAACATTCCCGACTTCACACGATTCGCTCGCTCGCAGAAGGACCAGATCATCGGGCAATCGATTGGTTTGCCTGCACCCATGGCGCTGCTTTCGGTGATCTCGGTGGTGGTGACGTCGGCAACGGTGGTGATCTACGGCAAGGCGATCTGGGACCCGATCGATCTCACCAGCCGCATGACCGGCATTGGCGTTGGTGTGGCGCTCATCATCCTCACGCTCGATACCATGAGCTGCAATCTCGCGGCCAATCTTGTGGGCCCTGCGTACGATTTTTCGAGCTTGTGGCCGAAACGTATTTCGTATCGCGTGGGTGGGATGATCACGGCGTTGATCGCGATCGTGATGATGCCGTGGAAGATTCTCGCGACCACGCAGGGCTATATTTTTACTTGGCTCGTCGGGTACTCCGCGTTGCTCGGACCCGTGGCCGGCATTTTGATGGTCGACTACTTTTTGATTCGCGGCACGCGGCTCGATACGCGTGAACTCTTCAACGAGAACGGCGAGTACAGTTATACCGGTGGCTGGAACATGGCAGCGGTGGTGGCATTGCTCGTGGGCGTGTTGCCGAACTTGCCGGGTTTCCTGCACACGGCGTTTCCCGCTTCGTTCCCTAACGTTCCCGCATTTTTCAACACGCTCTACACGTACGCATGGTTCGTGGGCCTCGCGCTTGCGTCGATCGTATATGGCGCGTGGATGAAAATGGGCAAGAGCCCGACGGCGCGCGTCGTTCGCGCCTGAATTTTGCAGGTCTTCACAGGACTTACAGGAGATACGCAACATGACGATCCTGATTCGCGGCGGCACGATCATCGATGCAGAGCGCACGTATCGTGCAGATGTGCTGTGCGCAGACCCGAAGGAAGGCGGCACGATCCTGCAGATCGGCCTCGACCTCGATGTGCCAGCGGGTACCGAAACCATCGATGCATCCGGGCAATATGTGATGCCCGGCGGTATCGATCCGCATACGCACATGGAGCTGCCGTTCATGGGAACGACAGCGAGCGACGACTTTTATACCGGCACGGCAGCGGGGTTGGCCGGCGGTACGACGAGCATCATCGATTTTGTTATTCCAAGTCCGAAGCAACCGTTGATGGAAGCCTTCAACGAATGGCGCGGCTGGGCGGAAAAGGCATCGGCGGATTATGGTTTTCACGTGGCCGTGACGTGGTGGGACGAGTCGGTGTACAAGGACATGGGAACGCTCGTGCGTGAACACGGCGTGTCCAGTTTCAAGCACTTCATGGCCTACAAGAACGCCATCATGGCCGACGACGAAGTGCTCGTGAACAGCTTCGCGCGATCACTGGAGTTAGGTGCGTTACCGACGGTTCATGCGGAGAACGGTGAGCTCGTCTTTCAACTGCAGAAGCAATTGCTCGCGAAAGGCTTTACCGGGCCGGAAGCGCATCCGTTGTCACGGCCACCCGAAGTCGAAGGCGAGGCGGCCAATCGTGCAATACGCATTGCGCAAGTACTGGGCGTGCCGATCTACATCGTGCATGTTTCATCGAAAGATGCCGTCGACGTCATCACGCGTGCGCGCAGCGAAGGCCAGCGGGTGTTCGCGGAAGTGCTGCCGGGGCATCTTGTTATCGATGAATCGGTGTATAGCGATCCCGACTGGAACCGTGCCGCAGCGCACGTGATGAGCCCGCCATTTCGCACGAGTGAACATCGCGAGGCACTATGGCGCGGTTTGCAATCAGGGCAACTTCACACCACGGCGACAGACCATTGTGTTTTTTGCGCGTCGCAGAAAGCGATGGGACGCGAGGATTTCACGCGCATCCCTAACGGTTGCGGCGGCGTGGAAGACCGCATGGCGATCCTCTGGCATTACGGCGTGAACCAGGGACGTCTCACGCCCAATGAGTTTGTGCGCGTGACGTCAACCAATGCGGCGCACATTTTCAACCTGTTCCCGCGCAAGGGTGCCGTGCAGGTGGGTGCGGATGCCGATCTGGTCGTGTGGGACCCGGCTGCGAGCAAGACGATCTCGGTGGAGACGCATCATCAGAAGGTGGACTTCAACGTGTTCGAAGGCTTGACCGTGCAGGGTCAGGCGACGCATACGCTCACGCGCGGCGCGCATGCATGGGCGGATGGCGACTTGCGCGCCGTCAAGGGTGCGGGGCAATATCTGAAGCGTCCGCCGAATGGTGCGTACTTCGACGCAACCCGCATCGCCAATCACCTGAAGGAGCCGCATCCGATTCATCGCGTGGGTGACAAGGTTGTGAAAGCGGCTTGAGGATCACGAAATTTTTTCGAATGCCGGCGCTTCATGCGCCGGCATTTTTTTATTTGTCTTTTCAAACGGCGACCTCATCGCGCGCTTTAGCTTCCCGATAAACGCTGACTTTTTTTACGACATACTCGGCGTCGCGCGCCACGCCCGAGAATCGTCCTGAGCCCCACGTGTGCAACCACGGCAAGCCGACGAAATAGATTCCATCGACAGGCGTCACCCCGCGCGTGTGCGCCGGATAACCGCGGCCGTTGAAGACAGGCGCATCGAGCCAACTGAAGTCGGGCGTAAAGCCGATACACCACACAATCGACCCTATGCCGCTTGTCTGCAGATCCAGCGTGGTGCGTTCCTCCGCAGGCGACCATACCGGCTCGTAGCGCGATCCCGGCGGCGCTTCGATGCCGTTCTTCTCGATGAACGCATCAATCCCTGCGTTGATGCCGTTGAACGTCTTGTCGGCGCTGTCCAGGTTATCGATAAGGTTCGGCGCGAAGTGCAGCACGCCATCCTGCAGGTCCTGCAGGCGTCCGTACAATTCCATGCCTTCGGCGGCGAACTTGCGCAAGTCGATATCGCGTCCGCCATCGCGGCCGGTCACGTAGTGGTTGGTGTTGTCGCGTACGCCTTCACGCAACGGATGTTGTTCGACGGGCATGTCGTAGTACTTCATGTCGGCGAGCCAGTCGACCACGTCGCGGCCTCTGTAGAAACGTGCGCAACGCGGCGCTTCGCCTACCGCGAGAATGACCTTGCGTCCAGCGAGATGCAGGTCCTCGGCGATCTGCGCGCCCGACTGCCCCGAGCCGACCACAAGCACGGCGCCTTCGGGCAACGCCTGCGGATTGCGGTATTCCGACGACTGTATCTGCGCGATGGAACGCGGCAGGCGCTCGGCCATGCGCGGCACGATGGGCGTGTGATATCCGCCCGATGCAATCACGATCTGATCCGCCGTGAACGCGCCCTGGCTGGTCGATACGCTGAATCCGCCTTCGCCATTTCGTGCGACACGCCTGACTTCGGCATGCTCGATCACGGGTGCATCGACCGCCTTGATGAAGCCGTCGAGATACGCAATGATCTCGTCTTTCACCATGAAGCCGTGCGGGTCGTCACCCGCGTATGGATAACCCGGCAGCGCGCATTGCCAGTTCGGCGTCACGAGGCAGAACGCATCCCAACGTTGCGATCGCCACGTATGCGTGACGGTGTTTTTCTCCAGCACGAGATGATCGATACCTGCCTGTCTAAGGTAGTAGCTCGCGGACAAACCCGCCTGTCCACCGCCGACCACGATCACGCTGTAGTGCGTCGTGTCCGCTGATATATGCGACATGATGCGTCCTCGCTGAAAAATGGCGGCGCTCAGACGAGCGCGATGACCTTGACCCGTGCGTCGGGTTCGTCCATGAAACGTTCGGCGTCGACCTCGATCTTCGCGAGCTGGTCCATCGCCGCCGAGCACGCGAAGCCGTACTTCTCGCGCACGCGTTCGGATGCAATGTTCAATGCCTCGCGGGCGCGCGAAACGAAGTCATCGACAGGATAGTCCTGGCCCGGCGTAAAGAAATCACTGACGACCTGCGATGGCGAATAGCAGTTGTCTTCGCTGTCATCAGGCCACTGGATTCGAAAATGCATGACCGGCATGGCGGCTTCCTGGAGAGATTTGAGGGCACGGCTTGCGAGCAAGCCGCTGTAAATGTCGAGATGTTTCTTCGCCGATGCCTGCCAGCTCATTCGCGCGAGCAACGCGGGGACGGCGTTTTCAAAATCGGTTTTGTGACGCCCGCTGATGACTTGTTCAAGCGCGTTCGTGATCGATTCGTGATCGGTTGGCGTGGCCCAGCAGCAGGTAGTGTCGTCGAGATATTCGGTGAAGGGCGCGATGTTCGATGCCACCACCGGCGTACCGCTTGCAAGCGCTTCGAGCACGACCAGGCCGAAACCTTCGCTCAGGGATACCATCGCGAGGACATCGGCGCGGCGAAATAATGCGGGCATTGCGGCGTCGTCCAGGGGGCCGGTGACGGTCACCGCATGCGTGAGGTTCAGCTCGGCTACGCGTTGCATGAAAGCGAGCGCGTATGCGTTGTGATCGAGCAGGCTCGCGCCTCCTGCAACCACGAGCCGCGCTTCGGGGCGGCGTTGGATCAATACCGCGAATGCTTCGAGCAAAGCGGCCGTGTTCTTGCGCGCTTCGATGCCGCCAACAGCCAGCACAACCGGCGATCCATCGATGCCTGACGCTTCGTCTTGATGCGTGCGTTGTGGAGAATAACGTGTCAGGTCGACACCGTTCGATACTGTGCTTGCATCGACTCCGTATTTAACCTGCATCAAGCGCGTCCACATTGCGCTCACGCACAACACACGATCCGCGTCGCGCCACGCACGCGTTTGCCAGGCAGCAAGGCGTGGGTTGTCGAAATGATCCAGGTGGTGAACGGTGCGGACGAAGCCCTTAATTGTGCCGTCTTCCTTGAGTTCCGCGAGCGCGTTTCCGCTGATGCTGTCCTGCGCGTGCAGCACGTCGAAACCTCCGGCGTCGCAGGCTCTCAAGCTCGCTTTCAAAGCGCGAAGACGTGCTTCCACCATTGCAACCGTGTTCTGCTGTGAGCCTTCAGTAGTTGCAAGAATCACCCGGCATGGCGGCTCACGGAATAACGATTCGCCAGGTGCAGCGGGTGCGAAGATCGTGACATCGTGACCTTCATCCACCAGCGCGGCAGCGAGTTCGAGCGTATGCACCACGCCACCGCGCGGATTGACCGAATGCGTAGTGAGGGCGACGCGCATTACGTCACGCTCCCTGACGTTATGAACGCGTCGTGCTCGAAGTTCCACAGTTCGGCGTGATCGTCGCCATCGTGAAGCGTGACCTTAAGTGATTCGTTGACCGTGCCGATCGATGCGCAAGCGAGACCACGTTCAACGAACATCTGTTCGACCCGTGCGACGTTTTCTTCACGCACGGACATCACGAAGCCGAAGCTGGGGAATGCGGTGAGCCATCGCACACGGTCGACCTGCGCCGGCGCCGGCAAGCGGGACAGATCGATGCTCGCGCCCACGCCGGAGCATTCCAGCAGCATCAGCGCGGTGCCCAGCGCGCCGGCCATGCTGATGTCCTTGGCGGCATCGCAGAGACCGGTTTCGGCGAGCATCGGCAGGACTTCGAGATCAGCGCGCAGACGTTCAACAGGTGCGCCGACCGATGCATTCCAGAACGGATACGGATCTTCGAAGCGCCCGCGCAAATCGACGGCCATCATCAACCGGTCGCCGGGCCTGGCGCTGAAACTGGACAGCAACTTCTTCGCGCGTCCAATAATCGATACCGCCAACTGCGCCTGATCGCTGCGCGCATTGCTGTGGCCGCCGACGATCGGTACGCCGTACGCCGCCGATGCA
>NZ_JBSIPA010000306.1:0-8010 GCF_053574605.1 Caballeronia sp. M23-90
CGACCACCCGAATTGCCCGTCGCCGCATGGATCAACCCACCCAAAAAGAAGGAATCCCAAACCCGCATAAAACTTGACGCTTGCTCACTGAATGTAAACACCCAGGTGTCGCAAACTCATTGACACGGTCCGGGCGCTACCTCTCATCCACTTCCTTAAGGTCAGTGCATTCATGTTCAATTCGTCGGCCACGGATCCTACTGTACGGCTTCCGCGGTTAAGGACCTTCGCAAGCGCCTGCTCTTTAAACTCGGCTGAATACGTTTGTTTCGTCTTCAATCTACCACCTCTGATCTCTTCAATAGGAAAATTCAGAGGCGACAACTATTGTGACGCAGGGGGGCCAGTGCTTCCTGCCGTTGATGGTGACCACCACTTCGTCGAGGCGCCACTTGTCGCCCCGGGCCAGTGCGGTAGAGCGGATGCGCCGGGCAATGCACAGGCCAAACTTCACCGACCAGCGTCGCACCGTCTCGTAGGTAAGGTCAATGCCGTGACAAGGCCACCCTGAACAACGAGCAAAGACATTTCTCCCGGGACGCCGCATCCGGGTTATGGCTTCGGCGATGGAGGCGTGGGCAAGATTACCCTGAGCCTCGCTGCGACGCCCCGTGGTTGGCCTCACCGCGTTACCGGGCTCGGTTTATCATTGCGGCGTACATCGATTCCCGCATGTTGACTAGAAGCTAGAAGATATTCGCCGCCGAAAAAGTACCCTAACGCGCGTTTCCCCCGCGTTCGTATGCTTGCCCATCGCAGCTCACGAAAAGGATACATGGGAAAACATTCATCGCGCTTCAAGACCGGACAAGAGGTCGTCCACCGCTTGGTACACACGCTTAACGACGTCGGGTCCGACTTTAAGCTCAAGCTGACTATATTGCTCTTCGAGCTCCCTTGAGATCAGGGCTACCAACTTTGTGCTTGCCGATGTCAACGAGACTCGGACCCTTCGTTGATCGTCAGCAAAGCGCTCTTTTACAACCAGATCTGTTGCCTCCATACGTCCGAGCACTCCAGCCATACTTGGACTTGAAATCGTGCAGATCTCAGTTATTTGTCGGGGTTCCAACGGCCCGTGTTCGTGCAAAGCGCGGATAACGCGCCATTGCTGGTCTGTTAACCCATGGGCGGCGATTACGGGCCGAAAACGCTCCATCATTTTTTCCCTTGCTCTAAGCAGCAGCATTGGAAGATTACGATGCAGCATACCGGTGACGATTGGAGCGTTCATATCGTTAGCAAATCTGTCCTCTGTTCTGTTGATCCGGAAAAACCCCTACAAGCGTGACGAGCACTTGACTGTAGATGATAGCAATGACAGTATCACTCACATATTAGTGAATTTGGCTGGAGATGAATAGACCTATGTTTGCCCTTGCCGATCATCGCATCCATCTACACGACGAAGCGTTGCCGCGAGACGTCAATGCACGCGAGGCCCTTGTACTTTTGGAACGCGGGGTTGTCTGCCGTCCGCCCGTCTCCGGTGCGGTCTACGGGACACTGCTCAACGATCGCCCGGCGCTTGAAGCGCTGGGCGAAGCAGTGCACGAGGCTCCGTACAAGGCGCCGCCTGCTGCTCCAATACTCTATGTGAAACCTCGCAATTCGCTTACGGGTCACGGATCGAGCGTTGTGGTTCCCGACGGTTCAGGTGTTCAGGTTGGTGGATCGCTTGGCATCATTATCGGGCATACAGCATCAAGGCTCAGTGTTGGCGAGGCATATGACTATGTCGCCGGTTACACGATTGTTGGTGATCTCTGCGTTCCTCATGTGAGCGTCTATCGCCCATCGGTGCGGATGCACGCGCGGGACGGCTTCTGTGTGGTTGGGCCCGTTCTCGTAGCGTCAAGGCACGTAAAAGACCCTGACTCAGTGTCCATTTCCGTATCTGTTAACGGAATTCAGGTGTCCTCGTCGACCACGGCCACCGCGGTGCGAAGCGTAGCGAAGCTTCTATCCGACGTAACGGACTTCATGACGCTTGTTCCCGGAGACGTACTAACAATGGGTGTTCCGTATGGATCACCCACCGCTGGACCAGGCGACGAGGCGAGCATTGCGATCGATAACTGGGCGCCCCTTATCATGTCATTTGTGAGTAAAACTGAACACGCAGGAGAGGCTCGATGAAGCGAGGTCGCGTAGCCTATAGGGGAGCCATTCACGAGGCCTATCCGGACGAAATTGGAGTTCGGCTATCAGACGGACGCGTGTGTCGGGAAGAGGATGTTGTATGGCTCGCGCCGATCGAAGTCGGCACAATCATCGCCCTCGGATTGAACTATGCCGAACATGCGAAGGAGCTAGCGTTTTCGAAACAGGAAGAGCCTCTGGTGTTCCTCAAAGGGCCAGGCACGGTCATTGGACATCGGGGCGTTACGAGGCGGCCGTCCGACGTCAAATTCATGCACTACGAGTGTGAGCTGGCTGTAGTGATCGGACGCTCGGCAAAGGAAGTGTCTCGCGACCATGCAATGGATTATGTCGCCGGCTATATGGTTGCCAACGATTACGCCATTCGCGATTACCTTGAAAATTATTATCGCCCGAATCTGCGTGTAAAAAACCGCGATGGAGGAACCGTGCTCGGTCCATGGTTTGTCGACGCGGCCGATGTGCCAGATGTCACCCAATTAGACCTTCGCACATATGTGAATGGGTCGCTCCAGCAAAAAGGTAACACGCGTGATTTGGTTACCGACATCCCTGCATTGATCGAGTACCTGAGCGGCTTCATGACGCTCGCACCGGGCGACGTCATTCTGACCGGCACGCCTGATGGTGTCGTGAACGTCAACGCGGGCGACGAAGTCGTCTGCGAGATCGACGGATTGGGCCGTCTTATCAACGTAATCGCTTCAGAAGCTGAATTTGGCCGCGTCTGACTGGGGCAAGAAATGCGAATCGAACATTTGATTAACGGAAAGTCTGCGGCCTCCCGTGACTATTTTGAGACGGTCAATCCTGCTACTCAGGAGGTGTTGGCGGAGGTCGCTAGCGGAACTGCGGAGGACGTCGATGCCGCGGTCAGGGCGGCGAAGGGCGCGTTTCCAAAATGGGCTGCAAAGCCTGCCACCGAGCGCGCCAAGCTTGTTAGAAAACTTGGCGAGTTGATTGCCAAAAACGTTCCGGAAATCTCGGAGACGGAAACGAAGGATACAGGGCAGACCATTTCGCAGACGGGTAAGCAACTTGTGCCGCGCGCTGCTGACAATTTCACCTACTTCGCCGAGATGTGTACCCGCGTGGATGGCCACACGTATCCCACGGATACGCATTTAAATTACACGCTCTTTCACCCCGTTGGAGTGTGCGCGCTCATTTCTCCATGGAACGTTCCGTTCATGACGGCCACCTGGAAGGTCGCGCCGTGTCTGGCTTTTGGTAATACAGCCGTGCTCAAGATGAGCGAGTTGTCTCCGCTTACAGCATCCATGCTGGGGAATCTGGCGTTGGAAGCTGGGATTCCGCCGGGCGTGCTGAACGTGGTGCACGGGTACGGCAAAGAGACAGGCGAGCCGCTGGTCGGGCATCCGAACGTACATGCCATATCGTTCACCGGATCGACGGCAACCGGCAATCGGATCGTGCAATCAGCCGGGCTCAAGAAATTCTCGATGGAACTTGGTGGCAAATCACCCTTTGTGATTTTCGATGACGCAGACTTCGAGCGCGCGCTGGACGCCGCCGTGTTCATGATCTTCTCCAACAACGGAGAACGGTGTACGGCAGGCTCCCGGATCCTGGTACAGAAATCGATCTATGCGAAGTTTGCAGACCGCTTCGTTGAGCGTGCGAAAAACCTGACCGTCGGCGATCCACTTGACGACAAGACAATCGTTGGACCAATGATCAGTCAGGGTCACCTGTCGAAGGTTCGCAGCTACATCGAATTGGGTCCCAAGGAGGGAGCGACACTGGCGTGTGGCGGCTTGGAGATTCCAGATCTGCCAGATGCGATGCGCAAGGGCAATTTCGTAGCGCCCACTGTATTCGTGGACGTAGATAATCGCATGCGCATCGCGCAGGAGGAGATTTTCGGCCCAGTCGCTTGTCTGATCCCGTTCAACGACGAGGCCGATGCGATTCGGATCGCCAATGATATTTCCTATGGCTTATCAAGTTACGTTTGGACGGAAAACGCGGGGCGCGCTCATCGCGTCGCAGCGGCAGTCGAAGCAGGGATGTGCTTTGTAAATAGCCAGAATGTACGCGACCTTCGTCAACCTTTTGGCGGGACGAAAGCCTCGGGGGTTGGGCGGGAAGGGGGAACCTGGAGTTACGAAGTGTTCTTGGAACCGAAGAACGTTTCTGTATCGCTTGGATCACATCACATTCCACGATGGGGCGTTTAAGCCACATGCGAACTCAGTCCTGCATTTGCGAACGAGCCTGAGGAGGCGACGATGGGTAAATTAGCGTTGGCAGCAAAGGTGACACACGTCCCGTCGTTGTACCTCTCGGAGCTTGACGGCCCAAACAAAGGCTGCCGTCAGCCGGCGATTGACGGTCATCACGAGATCGGACGTCGTTGCCGGGATCTGGGCGTGGACACGATTGTGGTTTTTGATGTCCACTGGCTGGTGAACAGTGAGTATCACATCAACTGCGCCGAACATTTCGAGGGCATATACACGAGCAACGAGCTGCCTCATTTCATCAACAACATGCCCTACGCCTATCCAGGAAACACGGAGCTAGGCAATGTGATCGCTGAAGTGGCCAATGAGATGGGCGTCAAAACACGTGCTCACAGCAAGACAACGCTTGAGTTGGAATACGGCACGCTCGTGCCGATGCGCTACTTGAATGCTGATCAGCATTTCAAGACCGTTTCTATTTCCGCCTGGTGCATGTGGCATGACCTCGAAACCAGTGCGAGATTCGGCCTTGCGGTGCGCAAGGCAATCGAGGAACGCTATGAGGGCACTGTTGCCATTCTTGCGAGCGGCTCGTTGAGTCATCATTTCGCGAACAATGGAACCGCTGAGCAGTTCATGAACAAGGTGTGGAATCCGTTCCTCGAGCAGGCGGATCGAAGCGTCGTCTCATTGTGGGAAAACGGAGACTGGAAGACGTTTTGCGAGATGCTTCCGCTATACAACGAGAAATGCTGGGGCGAGGGCGGGATGCATGACACCGCCATGCTGCTGGGATCCCTCGGGTGGGACCGCTACGACGGCAAGGTGGAAGTCGTGACACCCTATTTCGGAAGCTCGGGCACGGGTCAGATCAACGCGATTTTTCCCGTCACACCACTTCCTGCATAACCGTTGAAGGGCAAATCATGCCGCATTTGACGCTTGAATATAGTGCCAACTTGGCAGACGCGGCCAGTATCGGGCAGCTCTGCAAGAGCTTGGCGGTCTGCCTGGATGCGCAACGCGACGACGATGAGCGCGTGTACCCTCTCGGAGGCATCCGGGTGCGTGCAGTCGAATACCATCAATATTGTGTCGCAGACGGCCGACCCGACGCAGCGTTCCTGCATGGGATCCTGAAGATCGGGGCGGGGCGTTCCGATGCTGTCAAAAAAGCCACCGGTGACGCACTTTTTGCCGTGATTGACAGACATTTCGCTGAAGCTTTTGAACGACGAGGAATTGCGCTTTCGTTGGAGATCAACGAATTCAACCAAGCGGGCACCTGGAAACACAATAGTCTTCACGCGCGCCTTAAGGCTGGTTAACTTTTTAAGAGTCAGTCATGTTAGATGAGCAGACAATTCGCGACTTAGCAGGACAACTCGATCGCGCCGAGAAAACGCGAACCCAGTTGAGGCATTTTTCCGCCGCATATCCTGATATGACTGTTCAAGACGGGTATGCAATACAGCGCGAATGGGTAAAAATAAAACTTGCGGAAGGGCATGTGATCAAAGGGCGGAAGATCGGCCTGACGTCGCGCGCAATGCAACGGTCGTCGCAGATTGACGAGCCCGATTATGCGCCGTTGCTTGATAGCATGTTCATCGAGAGCGGGCAGGACATAAGGGCCGATCGCTTCATCGCACCGCGGGTTGAAGTAGAGCTAGCGTTTGTGCTGAATAAACCGCTCAAGGGGCCGGGCGTCACCCTCTTTGACGTGCTCGACGCGACCGCATATGTCACGCCTGCTGTCGAGATTATCGATGCGCGGATCGAGCAGTTCGACCGCGAAACGAAGGCACCCCGTAAAGTCTTCGACACAATCTCCGACTTTGCCGCGAATGCCGGAATCGTACTTGGTGGCCGGCCGGTAAAACCGATGGACGTCGACCTGCGTTGGGTCGGCGCACTTTTGTATAAAAATGGATGCATCGAGGAGAGTGGGCTGGCTGCGGCGGTGCTAAATCACCCGGCTACCGGAGTCGCGTGGCTCGCCAACAAAATATCGCCTTATGATGAAAGCCTGAACGCGGGCGACGTGATTCTAAGTGGCTCGTTCACGAGCCCGATTGCGGCGCGAGCAGGTGACACATTCCACGTGGACTATGGTCCGCTCGGTGGCATTGCCCTCAACTTCGTCTAAACAGATCCCATGCTTCTTGCTAAGAATCACTTCAAGCAGGCTTTGAAAGAGGGGCGCCCGCAAATTGGACTATGGGCGGCGCTCGCCGACGGGTACGTGACGGAGCTTTTGGCGACCGCAGGTTTTGATTGGCTGCTGATCGACAACGAGCACGCACCAAACGATGTGCGCAGTACGCTTGCCCAGCTGCAAGCAGTCGCTGCTTACCCGTCCCATCTCGTTGTGCGACCAGTTAAAAGCGATACGGCGCTGATCAAGCAATTCCTCGACATTGGCGCGCAGACCTTGCTGCTACCAATGATCGATACCGCCGCACAAGCTCAAGAAGCTGTCTCGGCAACCAGATACCCGCCGGTAGGCAATCGAGGTGTGGGCAGCGCGCTTGCTCGAGCCTCACGCTGGAACAGAGTGCAGGGCTATTTGAACGATGCAGCAAATGAGCTCTGCGTGCTGGTGCAAGTTGAAACGGTAGCCGCGATGTCGAATTTGGCGGCAATCGCGAATGTCGAGGGTGTCGACGGCGTGTTCTTTGGACCGGCCGATCTGAGTGCGTCGATGGGTTACCTTGGTAAGCCCGGTGAGCCCGCCGTCCGGCAGGCGATTCTGTCCGGGATCAAAACGGTTTCTGCAGCGGGAAAGGCGAGCGGTGTGCTTGCGCCAGACCGTTCTTTCGCCGATGAGTATCTCAAAGCCGGAGCAACGTTTGTGGCCGTTGGTACTGATACGGGGCTTCTCAGTCGGGCGGCAGCGGATCTTGCGGAGTCTTATAAAGGCGCTATGCCACACAAATCGAAAGAGGAGCGAGGAGGGTATTAATACTAAGTATTCCGAGTAAACGAATTTCATGATGCCGTGTCTGATGGGCGAGCCAATCCAATGACCTGTCCATGAAATGCATTGTTGAACTGAGCGAAGCGGAGAAGAAGACCTTGCAACAGTTGTCGCGCTACCACCCTCATGCAGACTTTCGTACCCGTGGTCTGGGGCTGTTGCTGCTCGACAGCGGCCGACGGGTCCATGAAGCGGCGCTTGAACTCGAGGTGAGCGACAAATCCGTGTACAACTGGATGCACGCCTGGCACGACAGCGGGCTGTGCGGTCTGCTGGTCGGCCATAAAGGCGGCCGTCCCCGGGCACTGTCCGAAGCCATGATTGGTACCGCCATCGAGGCGGCCAGCGCCGAATCGATGACGCTCAAACAGATTGCTCAACGCGTCGAAGAAGTTCATGGTGTTCCGTTTCCCTGTCGTCTGGAGACACTGTCGGTCGCGCTTAAACGCGCGAAGTTTTCGTACAAACGTGGCCGCTACTCGCTCAAAAAAAACGTAACGCCGAGGAGTTCGCCGTGAAGGCCGCCACCCTCGCGAAACTGGAGCAGGCCGCGCGCGATAATGCGTGCCAGCTGTTCTACTTCGATCAGTCCGGCTTCAGTGCTTCGCCCCCGGTGCAGCGCGGCTGGTCGCCCATCGGCGAACCGCACCGCGTCTTCCA
>NZ_JBSIPA010000307.1:0-7987 GCF_053574605.1 Caballeronia sp. M23-90
TGCATGCCTTCGGCACGCGCCCAGGCGCCTGCCGGGAAACCCGGCGCGACGATCCGCGTGGCGCATCTGACACCGTCGGGTCAGGTCGATCCGCTGACCGTGACCGATCCGGCCGGCCTCGCACTGATCAACCAGACGGGCGAATTCCTGATCGACGATGACGGCCAGGCGCTCGTCCTGCGCCCTTCTCTCGCGCTTTCGTGGAAACCCAACGCGAAGGGCGATGTGTGGACGTTCAAGCTGCGCCCGAACGTCAAATTCCACGACGGCCAGTCGATGACCGCCAAGGACGTCGCCGCGACCTTCAACCGTCTGGCCGATCCGGGCAGCGGTTCGGCGGCTTTGTCGGTGCTGAAGGGCGTGTTGTCGAAGGGGTCGGTAAAGGCCACTGACGACATGACGGTCGAGTTTCATCTCGATGCGCCGAACGGCAATTTCCCGTATTACGTTTCGTCCGATACCTACAACGCCGTGATCCTGCCGGCGAATTTCAGCGGCACCTACGAGAAGTCGTTTCCCGGCACGGGCCCGTTCAAATTCGAGTCCTACACGCCGAAGGTGGGTGCATCGTTCGTGCGGAACCCCGATTATTGGGGCGAAAAGGCGTTGCCGGAGCGCATCAAGTTCTCCTTCTACGCCGATGAACAATCCGAACTCCTCGCGCTGCAGGGACGCCAGGCCGACGTGATGGGCGACTTCACCGTCCAGGGCGGCCTGAGCATGATGACGAACCCCGAGTTCAAGGTGCTGGGCGTGAAATCCAGCGCGCATCGACAGATGCACATGCGCACCGACACCGGTCCTTTCAAGGACAAACGCGTGCGTCAGGCGCTGGCCCTCGCGGTGAATCGCGAAGTGATCGTGAAGGGTCTGTTCAAGGGGCACGCCGCGCTTGGGAACGACAGTCCGTTCTCGCCGGTGTTTCCATCGAGCGATCTGAGCGTGCCGCAACGCAAGATGGATTTGGCGAAAGCCAAGCAGTTGCTCGCGGCCGCCGGCGTGCCGAATGGTTTCGATGTCACCCTTACCACCGAAAAGTACATGGAGATTCCCGACCTCGCGGTGGTGATCCAGAACGCGGCGAAGGCGATCGGCATCAAGATCACATTGAAGGTCGAGAGCCAGGAGTTGTATTACGGCGCGGGAACGTATGGCAAATCGGACTGGCTCGATTCGCCGCTCGGCATCACGGATTACGGACATCGCGGGGTGCCCAATGTGTTCCTGAATGCGCCGCTTACCAGCGAAGGCACATGGAACGCGGCGCACTTCAAGAACCCGCAATACGACAAGCTGGTCGCGGATTTCGTGGCGGCGCTCGACGTCGCATCGCAGAAAAAGCTGTCGGGGCAGATTCAGACGCTCCTGCTCGACGAAACCCCGGTCGTCATTCCGTACTTCTACGACCAGCTGATCGTCACGCGGGCGAACGTGAAAGGCGTGCGCTTCAACGCCATTTCGCAGTTGTATTTCGAACGCGCGACCATCGGCGCCTAGCCGTTGGATCCGAGGACGCCCTGAGTCATGAACACCGCCTCTACTTCGGCACCTGCTGCAAAGCCACGCGGTGAATACGGCAGCGCACTACGCATTGCGCGGTTTATCGGCGTGCGGCTGTTTCTGGCGGCAATCACGCTGTGGCTGCTTTCCGTGATCGTATTCGCGGGCGGCCAGTTGCTTCCCGGCGATGTCGGCCGTGCAATCCTCGGCCCTCTCGCCGACGCACGCGCAGTCGCTGCGCTCAACCATCAACTCGGTGTCGACCGGCCGCTGCTCACGCAGTACGCCGCGTGGATAGGCCATTTCCTTCGCGGCGACATGGGCGAGTCGTATTCGTATCGCGCGCCGGTTGCGCCGTTCATCGGCGCTGCGTTGCTCAACTCGGCGAAGCTCGGGGCGCTGGCGTTTATCGTCGTGGTGCCTCTGGGGATTGCCGGGGGCGTGTACGCCGCGCTGCACGAGGGCCGCTGGATCGACCGGACGATCAGCATCACGGGGTTGTCGGCGACGGTCGTGCCTGAGTTCGTATCGTCGATTGTGCTGATTCTCGTGTTCGGCATCTGGCTGCAATGGCTGCCAATCGAAGCGACGTATCCGCCCGGGTCGAACGTGCTGGTTCAATTGCAGCATCTGATCCTGCCCGTGTTGCCGCTCGTGCTCGTGTTCTTCGGGTATATCGCCCGGATGGCGCGTGCGGGAACCGTGGAAGCACTCGATGCCGACTACACCCGCACCGCGATCCTCAAGGGCTTGCCGCGCCGCGTGGTGATCATGCGGCACGTGTTGCGCAATGCGCTGCTGCCGACCGTCACGGTCGCCGCGACGCAACTCGGCTACATGATCGGCGGCCTGGTCGTCGTGGAGACGCTGTTCCATTACCAGGGCATCGGCTCGCTGATCTACAACGCCGCGAAGGGCAAGGACTTCCCGATGCTCGAAGCGGGCGTGCTGACCATCGGCGTGATCTATACGACGGCCAATCTGATCGCCGACGGGTTGTACGTGGTGCTGAATCCGCGCTTGCGGGTGAGGAATGCGCAATGAGCACTGCCACCGCCGCACCGTCATATAAAGCACCCAAGTACGAGCGCACCAAAGCACTCTTGCGTTCGCCCACATTCCTGGTCGGCGCGCTGATCCTGCTGTTCTGGGTCGCATGCGCAATCGGCGGGCATTGGGTCGTGCCGCAAGATCCCTACGCGTCCGATCCGCTGAATTCCCTCACGCCGCCCGACGGCACGCACTGGTTCGGCACCGATCAGCTCGGCCGCGATGTCTTCGCTCGCGTGATCGTCGGCGCGCGGGACATTCTCACCATTGCGCCCTTGGCGACGCTGCTCGGCACGGTCGCGGGAACGGCCGTCGGCTTGATCGTCGGTTATTTCGATGGCTGGGTGGACAACGTCGCAGGCCGTCTGATCGACGCGGTCCTCGCGCTGCCGCTCGTGATCGTCGCGCTGCTCGCGCTCGCTGCCGTGGGCGCGAGCAACCTGACCGTGATCCTCGTGATCGGCATCACGTTCACGCCGATCACCGCGCGCACCGTGCGCGCCGCCGTGTTCGCCGAGCGCAATCTCGACTACGTGCTCGCGGCCCAGCTTCGCGGCGAAAATGCGTTCTACATCATGTTCGCGGAAATCCTGCCGAACGTGCTGCAGCCGATCATCGTGGAGACGACTGTGCGGCTCGGCTACGCAATCTTCTCGGTCGCGACGCTGTCGTTTCTCGGCTTCGGTATTCAACCGCCATCGGCGGATTGGGGTCTTGCGCTCTCCGAGTGCTACACGCTGATGGCAGGCGGCGCGTGGTGGACGGTCGTCTTCGATGCCGCCGCGATCGCCTCGCTGGTCGTGGGCGTCAATCTGGTTGCAGACGGCATACAGGGGGTGCTCGACCGATGAACGGCCCGCCTCCATCCGCTTTCCCCATCTTCGATGGATCGAAGAGCGCCGAAACCGATGCGCTGACCATCGTCGGCCTGACGGTCGCGTATCGCACGCGCGGACGTGATCGCGAGATCCTGCAGGACATCTCGCTGCGAGTGAAACGTGGCGAGGCGTACGGGCTCGTCGGCGAATCGGGCTGCGGGAAGTCCACTGCCGCGCTCGCCGTGCTGCGTTACCTGCCGCGCAACGGCCGCGTGAAAGCGGGCAAGATTTCTATCGCAGGGCACGACATTTCGTCGATGAACGCCGACGCTTTGCGGCACATGCGCGCGAATGCGGTTTCCATGGTGTACCAGGACCCGGGGCGCGCGCTGAATCCGTCGCTGACGATTGCGCGGCAGGTGTCGGAGGCGTTCGAGCTGGCGGGTTCGTCGGTGAGCGAGGCGCTGGAGCGCACCATCGATATCTTGCGGCGCGTGCGCATCTCGTCGCCCGAGCGCGTGATGGAGAGCTATCCCCATCAGTTGTCGGGCGGCATGCAGCAGCGCGTGGTGATCGCAATGGCGCTGGCGTGCAACCCGGAACTGCTGATCCTCGATGAACCCACGACCGGCCTCGACGCAACCGTCGAAGCCGAAGTGCTCGACCTGATTGCGCAACTGCGCAAAGAACTCGGCACGGCGGTGCTGTTCATCAGCCACAACCTCGCGGTGATCGGGCGCATGTGCGACCGCGTCGGCGTGTTGTACGCGGGGAAACTGGTCGAAGAAGGCGCCACGCGCGATGTGTTTGCGAAGCCCCGGCATCCTTACACGGTCGGGCTTTTGCGCTGCCTGCCGACCACCGGGCGAAGCAAGGACACGGGCCGCCTCGATACCATTCCCGGCTCGCTGCCGCTGCCGGGAACCGTGACGCAGGGTTGCATCTACGCGCAGCGCTGCAAGCTCGCCGATGACCGGTGTCATCGCGAAGCGCCGCCGCCTTATCGCGTTCAGGCGGCGTTCGGCGATCAGATGTCGCGATGCCATTACCACGAACGCGCGACCGAGTTGCCGCGCGCCACGCCCGAGGTCCTGGGCGAGCGTCCGCAACGTGATGAAACGGCGATTGCGCTGCGGGCGGTGGGTTTGTCGAAGACGTTTCATGCCGGCGGGGAATCCATACGCGCGGTCCACGATGTGTCGATGGAACTTGCGCTTGGCGAGACGCTCGGCCTCGTGGGGGAATCAGGCAGCGGTAAAACGACGCTCGCGAAGCTCCTGCTCGGACTGTTGTCTCCGGACGCGGGCGGGTCTATCGAACTCGATGGAGCAACACTCCCGCCACGCGTCACGAGCCGCAACGACGAACAAGTGAAGTCGCTGCAGATCGTGTTCCAGAATCCGGACTCGGCGTTGAATCGCGCGCATTCGGTGCGGCGGCTGATCGCGCGGTCGTTATCCAAACTGGGCGCGTTGCGCGGCGCCGCGAAAGAGGCGCGTTTGCAGTCGCTCACTGCGGCCGTTCGTTTGCCCGAACGTTATCTGAGTTCGCGCACCCAGCAGTTGTCGGGCGGGTTGAAACAGCGCGTTGCGATTGCGCGTGCGTTTGCGGGCGATCCGCGCGTAGTTGTGTGCGATGAACCCACCTCCGCACTCGATGTCTCCGTGCAGGCCGCCATCCTGAACCTGCTCGCAGACCTGCAGCGCGAACGCGGCGTGAGCTACGTTTTCATCTCGCACGATCTGCACGTCGTGCGGTATCTGTCGGACCGTATCGCCGTGCTGTATCTCGGACGGCTGATGGAAATCGGCCGCGCCGCCGATGTCTTCGATGGCCCGCATCATCCTTATACGGAGGCGCTGTTGTCATCGGTGCCGGCGCTCGACGGAGCGGGCGCGGCGCGGGAGCGCATCCGGTTATCGGGCGAATTGCCGAGCGCGGCGAATCCGCCATCGGGCTGCGTATTCCATACGCGTTGTCCAAGGAAGATCGGCGCAATTTGCGAGCAGCGGGAACCGCCGTATGCGGATGCTGCGAATGGACATCGGATTCGATGTCACATTCCGCTGGAAGAGCTGAGGCAATTGCAGAGGGCCGAGTGAGCCGGAATCACGTTGATGGAACCAATCGTCGCGCGTCGCCTCATATCGAGTTCAATGTCCGACATGAGGGATACAACATGAAGCGAAACATCTCAGCGGCCTTTGCGCTTGCTATAGCCACGACGTTCGGCGCCATCTCCCTTGCCCAGGCCCAGCAAGCTGCGCCGCAGGCCCCGGCAGTCGACCCCAGCTTTTCCGCTTACACCCTCGCGCAGGAATGCGCGCAAAAAGGCGATAACGCCGCGCAAGGACAATGCATTGGCGCGGTGCGCGGCATTGTTCGCGGGTATCAATACGGCGTGTTGTTCCTCGGGCAGCGTTCGCAATTGAAGCCCAACGAGACGCAGAACGTGTCGCTGTGCCTGAGCAATACGCCGGTGTCCACGCTAGTGGATGAGTTTCTTGCCGATGCCAAGCAAGTCGATGAAGCCGCACTCAAACGCACGCCCGCCGAGGTTGCCGTCCTCGGCTCGGTGCACTCCCATCACGCCTGCATGTAGATGGTTTAAAGCATTTCAAGCGAGCGCTTTGACTTTGGCGGTTTGAACTGTGCATCGATTTGCGCCAGCTCTTGCGCCGACAAGCCGATATCGCGCGCCGCCGCATTTTCCGTGACATGCGCAACGGTGGATGCCTTTGGTATTGCAATGACTTGCGGTTGCTGCAGAACCCACGCGAGCGCGATTTGCGTTGGTGAAACGCCGCGTGCGCCGGCGATATCGTTCAGCACGCTTTGCTTGGGCAAGCGCGAATGATCGACCGGGCTATAGGCCATTGCAGGCATGTTCCGTTCGCGCATCCAGGGCAGCAGATCGAACTCCGGACCGCGGCGCGCCACGTTGTACAGGATCTGATTGGTGGCGCACTGGTTGCCGTTTTCAAGCGCGAACAATTCGATCATGTCGTCGGTGTCGAAATTGCTGACGCCCCAATGACGGATCTTGCCGGCAGCCTTGAGACTTTCGAACCCGGCGATCACACCTTCGATATCTTCGCCGCCGCGCCAGTGCAGCAAATACAGATCGATACGATCGGTTTGCAAGCGCTTCAGACTACGCTCACAAGCGGCCTTCACGCCCGCTTCGCTGCCGTTATGCGGATAGACCTTGCTGACAATGAACAGCTCGTTGCGTCGAGCGCCCAGCGCTTCGGCGATGAGCTTTTCACTGTCGCCATCGCCATACATCTCGGCGGTATCGATAAGCGTCAGTCCCAGATCCACGCCCGCCTGCAGCGCCTTGATCTCCTCGCTGCGCTTACGCGCGTTTTCGCCCATCTCCCATGTTCCCTGACCCAGTGCGGAGATCTGTTCGCCGGACGGCAGATGGACGGATTTGTGCGGTGAAGTCATCGGAAGCCTCGCTCAGTCTTGAAGTCTCATTGGGCTGCGGATGAGCGTAGCAGTTCAACATTTCACTAAACGGATGCGTGCCCCTCGCGTTTTTCATCGGGCGACACGCGTCCTTTTCAATGATCAGACCAGGCCCACCAGCAGCGGTCCCAGCAGTGTCAGCAAGACATTGGCCAGCGCGTACGTGATCGCGAACGGCACCGTAGGAACTGCGCTTTCCGTCTTGTCGAGCAGCGCGCCAAATGCCGGGTTCGCGCTGCGCGACCCGGTCAGCGCGCCCGCCAGCAGCGCGGCGTTGTTGTACTTGAGGACGTAGCGCCCGAAGATCATGGTGAGGATGAGCGGCACTACCGTGACGACCACGCCGAGCAGGAAGATCGTCATGCCGCTTTGCTTCACCGTCACCACAGCTTGCAATCCCGAGTTCAAACCGACCGCAGCCACAAACGCGGCGAGCCCGAAATCCTTCATCAATTGCGACGCCGCCGATGGCATCACGCCGTACATGGGATGCTTGCCGCGCATCCAGCCGAACAGGAGGCCGGCGAGCAGGCAACCGCCGCCTGAACCGAGCGTCAGCGGCACTCCGCCAACGGTCACCACGATCAGGCCGATCAGCAAGCCCAGGACAATGCCCACGCCCATGTAGATGAAGTCGGTCTTGTTCGTGACCGGGAGTTCGTAACCGGCGGCATCGACGGCGCGTTTTGTGTCCTGCGGCGACCCGTAGAAGGTGATCACGTCGCCATGTTCGAGCTTGGTTTCGGGCAGGATCGGCAACGGCTGGTCGGCACGCCTGATCTCCTGCACGAAAACGCCGTGACGCAGATCGCGATCCACGGTCGTGCGCATCGCGGCAATCGTCATGTGATTCATGCCCTTGCGCGTGAAGACGCCTTGCCGGTTCTGCATCACGACGCTGATGCCATCCGTATCCGCCACCTCCTCGCCAATGTCCGGCGCGGTTGCGACCATCACCTCGCGGCGTCCGACCACGAGCACGACGTCGTCGGCTTGCAGCATCACGTCCGGACGCGGTTCCAGCGCCTTGCCTGCGCGCCTGATGCGCTCGATGGTGATCATGTCCGCGCCAGCCAGCTCGATCTCGGCGACCGTCCGTCCTGCAGCGCCATTTGACCCGAGCGCGGCGCCCGCCGCGTTGCCGA